>DBGFNI010000097.1:0-7250 GCA_048527645.1 Eubacteriales bacterium
GCTGTCCAAAGTGATGCTGGGCATGAACACCATTGAGCATGTTGTGGAGCTGGCACAGGAGGGAGACCTGCGCCGGATCGATTTGCAAATCAGCGATTTTTCCGACAGCGACATTTCCCTGCCGCAGAATATGACCGCCTCCAATTTCGGCAAGATCAGCGACGTCGCCACCAAAAGCGATCTCGCGCTGGGCATTTTGAACATGGTATATGAGACGGTCGGCATGATGAGCGTATTTAACGCCCGACATTATCATATCCGCGACATTGTTCTCACCGGGATGCTGACCAATCAGCCGCTGTGCCGTGAGATTTTTCAGACGCTCAACGACATGTTCGACATGAATTTTGTCATTCCCGCGCATTCTCAATTCGCAACCGTCATCGGCGCAGCCCTGACGGAGATATAATCCGGCAAAAGAACCCGCATTGTCAAAACCGACAAAAAATGGCATCTGTTTTTGTGCAAGTATATAAGAATGGCGGGAAAACGCAATCACTTCTTGCCATTTTTTTCGGTTTGTGCTAAAATATATCAGGATATTGATGTCTACTGATTTAGGAGGAAACAGTCAAATGAAAAAGTACAAGGGCATCCTTCGCGTGTTGGCGGCCGTACTGTGCGCGGTCATGCTGCTGGGCACACTGACCGGCTGCGGCTCATCCGATGAAAAGGGTGCGTACATAAATATTTATCTGGGTGCGGAAGTGCGCAGCTGGGATCCGGCCATCGGTTTTACCGATTCGGCAGCTGTCAAGTATTTCAGCCTGGTATATGAGGGTCTGACAAAATATGACGACAACGGCAAGGTGATCAATGCCGATGCAAAAAATATTGAAGTGAAGACCAATTCCGACGGCGAACTGTATATGGAAATTGACATCGACGGCGACTGGAGCGACGGACGTCCCGTCTCCGCTAACGATTATATTTACTCGTTCAAGCGTATTTTGGATCCCGATTTTTCTTCTCCTGCCAAGTCCCTGCTCTATCCGATCAAAAATGCACGGAAGATCATCAACGGCGAATGCACCATCGACGATTTGTGCATTTACGCCCCAATGACCAAAACGCTGCAGATTTTCTTTGAAGATCCGAATTATGACACCGACAGCTTTTTGGAAAACCTCGCCAGCCTTGCGCTGGTTCCCGTCCGAGAGGACATGGTCGCGGTGTACGACAACTGGGACAAGATTGCCATTGACATTCAGACAAACGGGCCGTTCACTGTCAAAACGATGGACACCACCGCCGAGGGCGGCCAACTGATTCTGGAACGAAATAAGTATTATCAAAAAACCTCGCACAACATTTTTCTCAACGATTCCGTTTTAACCAAGTACATCACCCCCTACCGTCTGGTTGTCAATTACGGATACAAAGATAAGGAAAGCGACATCACCTACGATCAGGTGATGGGTTATGCCGACCGGGAAGAGGCATTTAACTATGACGGCGATTCGGGCGAGGCGATAACCACCTCCGGCGGCGTCACACTGGACTCTGCGGACGATCAGATCTTCTATCTGTCCAACCTGCGGGGCGACACCGAGCTCAAAAAGGTAAAGACCTCTGAGCTGATGAGCACATACTGTTATTATTTCAACACCAAAAAAGCGCCCTTTGATAAAGCAGAGGTGCGTCAGGCGCTGTCCATGGCGATTGACCGCGAGGCGATTGCCGCTCTGTACTACGGCGCCGTACCCGCAACCGGATTTGTCCCGCATGCGGTAACGTATTCCAGCCGCAAAAACACCTTCCGCGAGGAGGTCGGCGAGATCCTCAATGTGGCAGGTGATATTGACGGCGCAAAGACGCTGCTCAAGAGCGCAGGCGTCTCCTCCGGCTCTTTCACACTGACCTACCGCGACATCAACCGCAACGGCGAGATCGCCGAGGCAGTAAAGGCAGCATGGGAACAGCTGGGCTTCAAGGTCAAGCTGGAGGGCTTGGATTATGAGGATTATATGCAGCGCATGACGCTGTATGTGGAAGGCGTATCCAACGTATTCTCCAAAGAGGTGGAAAACGAGGAAACCGGCCTGAACGAAACCAAATACTATATGGTTGAAAAAGAAGAAGGCAAGCTGATCGATGCAGACAGCGCCAGCAAGAACGGCACGGACATCACCGATCAGATCGTCGGAAATAACAGTTATGCGCTTAAGGAAAAATCAGAAGAGCCGAATAGCTACTATGATTTCGATGTGATCGGACTGGATTATCAGTCCCTCAATGCAGATCCCTTCTACACGCTGGCTCCGTTTGCACCGGATTACAGCGGCAATGCCGTTATGACCCAGTACAACGACTATGAATCCCGCACGCATATGACCGGCTATAACAACAGCAAATTCAACGAGCTGATTGATCAGGCATATGCCGCTGCTACCCGTGAAGAGGCTGCACCGATTCTGGCAGAAGCGGAAAAGCAGCTGCTGCAGGATATGCCGGTATGCCCGGTGATCTTCAACACCGATTCTTATGTGATCGGTTCGGGATTGTCCAAGTGCAAGTTCACCACCGCTTACGGCAACCGTGATTTCTCCAAAGCGAAGCTGAAGAACTATATGAACTATTATCCGGCGTCTGAGTTGGAACTGCTGAACAACGAAAACGACGAGAAATAATCCTGTGTATACTTTTCAATGAATATTCCCGCAAGAGCGGTCACGAAATCCGTGACCGCTCTTTTTCTGCTTTATGGGAAATATATATTTTTTGCGGGAATGCAGGAAAGAAATTGTGCAATTTGCATTGACTTTGAGCGGGAAATATATTATCATATAATCAGTAACAAAAATCTGTATATTCCGCAAAATTTCAAAATGAAAAAGGAGAAAACACATGAAAATGCTGATCGGAGGACAAAGAACAGATGCCGCAACCGGTGCTGTCTTTGAAAACAAAAACCCTTACACCGGCGAAATCATCTGCACCGTACCCGTAGGAGAGCAAGCTGATTTTGAGAGAGCCGCCGTTGTTGCACGGAAGGCGCAGCCGGAATGGGCGAAAACCCCGATTTACATCCGCTCGCAGATCATCAAAAAATTCATCGAACTGGTGCGCCGCGATTTTGACAAAATCGCCGGAACCGTTTGCGCCGAGGGCGGCAAGGCTATCACCGAAGCACGTGCGGAGCTGGATACGCTGTGTGTCGTGTTTGAATCGTTCACCCAGGCGGCAAACCATCTGCTCGGCAGCTCCGTTCCCGTTGATTCGGAGGCGCGCACGGTCGGAGATATGATCTTCACCATCCGTGAGCCGATCGGCACCTTTGTCACCATCACACCTTACAATTTTCCGGTCGAGCTGTATGCGCACAAGGTCGCACCCGCGCTGATCACCGGAAACGCCGTTATCATCAAGCCCGCCTCCGACACGCCGCTGTCCGCTTATCTGCTCACCGAGCTGCTTTGGGAAGCAGGCGTTCCGGGTGGCGTGGCACAGCTGATCACCGGCACCGGATCATCCGTTGGAAAATGGCTCGCGCAGACAAATCTTGTTGACGGCGTCAGCTTCACCGGCTCCACTGCGGTGGGCAAAAAGCTGATGGAGGGCGGCGCGGCACATTTGCAGCACGTCTTTTTGGAGTTGGGCGGCAACGACCCGTATGTGGTGTTTGACAGCGCCGACATGGAGGTGGCGGTCAGCCAGGCGATCGGCGGCAGAACCTGGAACGCCGGGCAAACCTGCTGCGCCAATAAGCGCTTTATCATTCAAAACAGCATCAAGGAAGAATTCACACAAAAGCTGATTGAGGGACTCAAAAAGGTCAAGGTCGGCAATCCCGCCGAGGCAGACACTACGGTCGGCCCGCTGGTATCCGAAAAGCAAGCAAAGCATGTAATGGAACTGATCGACACCTGCATCGCACAGGGTGCAAAATGCGCGCTGGGCAACAAGCGCGAAGGCGCCTTTGTCTACCCCACCGTGCTAACCGACGTCACCCCGGAGATGGATGTGGCAAAAGATATGGAGATTTTCGGTCCGGTCTTCCCCATCATCGGCTTTGACACCTTTGAGGAGGCGGTCGCCATCGCCAATCAAACCAGCTACGGTCTGGCAAGCGGTGTCATCACACAGGATATCAACACCGCAATGAAATTTGCCAAAGCGGTGCAGGCAGGCACCTGTGTGGTCAACAGCAGCGGCAACTACCGCTCCGTCCATCAGCCCTTCGGCGGCTACAAGGACACCGGCATCGGCCGCGAGGGCACGATGCACACCCTGTACGAGGTCACACAGGAAAAAACCATCGTTTTGAAAAACGTGTTGGCAGATTGAGGGCTTACATATGGCAAAAGTATTCGGAAAAGAGTATACCCGCCGCGCGCTGCAAGCGCGTGTCGGCTCCATGAAGCAAATCGCCGATGTCCGCTGTGCCACTCTCAATGACGGCAGAGAAGCGGGAACGGAGATTATTGAGATCACCGCCGGAGGCTTAAGCGCCACGGTGGCGCCCGGCCGCTGCATGGACATCACCAATCTCTCCTGGAAAGGGACGCCGCTGAATTTCACCGGGAAAAACGGGATTGTTTACGCCGGCTTTGCCGATCCCGCAAACAATCCGCTGCGCAGTGTCAACGGCGGCATGTTCTACACCTGCGGTCTGACCAATGTCGGCGGCGGGTACGGCGACGACTATTTTCACGGGAGAATCCGGCTCATCCCCGCCGAGCAGGCATACGCCTCGGCTGACTGGGAGGGCGAGGAATATGTTCTTCGCTGCGGCGGGACCATGCGGCAAAACGGTGTGTGCTATGAAAATCTGCGTCTGACAAGAGTTGTCGAAACTGCGCTTGGCTCCAAAGAAATCACCGTGCGGGACACGGTATCAAACGACGGATTTTCCGCGTCTCCGTTTATGATGATGTATCATGTCGTATTCGGTTTTCCCCTCCTCGACGCAAACGCGCGCATTTACGCGGCGGCAAAAATGGATGAAAATGCCTGCCGCTGCGCCGCACCCACGCCGCAGGGCGATGACAACGGCGGGGGACTGTTCCCGGTGCTGGCAGACAAGGACGGCAACAGCGTGTACTGTCTGTACAATCCCGACCTCTCGCTGGGGCTTGCGGTCACCTTCTCTGCCAAGGTCATGCCGTATCTCTCGCAGTGGAAGAGCATGCAGAGCGGCGACTATGCCATGGGGCTGATGCCCGCCAACTGTCACGGCGCCGGCAGACAGACGGAGATCGACCAAGGGACGCTGCGTTTTCTCGCGCCGGATGAAACGGTACATTCCTTCCTCACCTTCACCGTGCTGGAAGGCGAAGAGGACCTTGCGGAAATCAAAGAGAGAATCGCACAGTGCGTCTATCCCGCATAATCATTTTTTCCGACAGAACCACTTGACAAAGCGGCGCTTCGGTACTACAATCAAAGAGAGAAAAAAGGAATTGGAATCGGTCTTCGGATCGGTTCCAATTGCCGCGATTTGGCACGAAAGGACACTTTTAAATCATGCTGGAACAACGTCAAATAACAGAATTGCGTCTGTGGGCAGCCAAACTGCGCCGGACGGTTCTGGAGGAAATTCATTCTGTCGGCATCGGTCATCTGGGAGGAAGTCTCTCTGTTTGTGATCTGTTGGCCGTTCTCTATTTTGATCAGATGCGTGTTGACCCGCAGCGGCCGAAATGGCCGGATCGGGACCGACTGGTCATGAGCAAGGGGCATGCCGGGCCCGCAGTATACGCGTCGCTGGCCCTAAAGGGCTTTTTCCCGAAGGAAGAGCTGGCAACGCTCAATCAGCCGCACACCAATCTCCCCAGCCACTGCGACATGCGCCGCACGCCGGGCATTGACATGACCACCGGGTCACTGGGTCAGGGCATTTCCTGTGCGATGGGGCTCGCGCTGGCATGCAAGCAGGACGGGCGTGACAGCAAGGTCTACTTCGTTTGCGGCGACGGTGAGACGCAGGAGGGGCAGGTCTGGGAGGCGGCGTTGTTCGCCGCGCAAAGAAAGCTCGGCAATGTCATCGGCTTTCTCGACTACAACCGTCTGCAAATCGACGGAACCACGGATGAAATCTGTTCTTTGGAGTCCCCCGCGGCAAAATACGAAGCCTTCGGCTGGCATGTGCAGCAAATTGACGGGCATGACGTGGCGGCAATTCACAGCGCCGTGTGCGTTGCAAAGCAGATAACAGAGCAGCCCTCCATGATTATCCTCAACACGGTCAAGGGCAAGGGCGTACCGGAAATTGAGAACAAGCCCTCCAGTCACAACTGCCCGGTTGACGACGCGCTGTACGCAACGGCGGCAAAGCGGTTTGACGAAGAAATCAAAGCATTGGAGGAGGCACTTGCATGAACGGCAGAAAAGAAGCATATACGGTTTTGCCCCAAATCCGGGAAAGCCGGGAAGAAATGCGCCACGCGTTCTGCGAGGCGATGATCGCACTTGCCAAGGAAGATCCCCGCATTTATCTTTTGGACGCCGATCTGATGGGCGCCATGGGGACAAAACCGTTTCAAAAAGAATTTCCCGACCGTACCGTTGACTGCGGTATTCAGGAAGCAAACATGATCGGCGTGGCAGCAGGACTGAGCGCCGAGGGTAAAATCCCCTTCGCACATACCTTCGGCGTGTTCGCAACGCGCCGTGTCTGCGATCAGGTATACCTGTCCTGTGCCTATGCCGGACAGAATGTGAAAATTGTCGGCTCCGACCCGGGCATCACCTCCGCGCTCAACGGCGGTACGCACATGGCGTTTGAAGATCTCGGCATCATGCGCACCATCCCCGAGATCACCATTGTCGAGCCGACGGACATCGCGATGATTCGTGATCTGATCCCCAAAATCGCACAAACGCCCGGCGTGGTCTATCTGCGTCTGGTACGCCGCACCTGTCCCGCGGTATACGCGGACGGCTCCGCCTTTCAGATCGGCCGTGCAAACATCTTGCGCGACGGATCGGATGTGACGCTGATTGCAATGGGCTTTTGCGTCTCTCAGGCGCTGCTGGCGGCAGACATGCTGGAGAAGGAAAACATCCGCGCGCGGGTCATTGATATGTTCACGCTCAAGCCGATTGACCGCGCAGCCGTTGTACAGGCGGCAGCGGATACCGGCGCGATTGTCACAGCGGAAAACCATAATATCATCGGTGGGCTCGGTTCCGCCGTCGCAGAAATCATCGCGGAAGAGACGCCTGCCGCTCTGGTCAGGGTCGGCGCCCAGGATCGCTTCGGCCAGGTCGGCCTGCGTGATTTTCTGGCGCAGGAATACGGGCTGACC
>DBGFNI010000098.1:0-2605 GCA_048527645.1 Eubacteriales bacterium
CGTCGAATGCGCCGTAATATTCTATCCCTGCAAGGTAGGCTTCATCGTGCAGGCATCGGCGAAATTCCGCTGTGCCTTCTTCGGAATATACGGGCGTTTCAAATTCTGAAAACACCTCCCATGCAAGAGAAAGCGCCGCGGGAATCTCATCCTCTGTCAGCCGGCGAAGTGAATACGGCTCTTTTGTCAGCGCATACATTGCCATGTCAAGCACCTTGCCGTTTTTAAGGGCGTTATGCTTCATGACGCCTTCTAACTGAAAACCCGATTTTTCAAGCACTCTGCGGGAGCCGATGTTGCAGACAAAGGGCTCGGCATAAATACGGATAATATCGGTTTGTGTGAAAATCGTTTCACACAGTTTCTTTACCGCTTCCGTCATAACGCCCTTGCCCCAGTATTCCTCAGCCAGATAATAGCCGAGCTCCGCTGTGCGGAAGTGAATATTGCTCTGCCTGAAAGCCGCGACACTCCCAACCGCAGTCCCGTCAATATCAATCGCATAAGCAAAGGTACTGCTTGGGTCTGCATTCCGCATTGCGTTTATGTAGTCCAACGCATCCTTTTCCGTATAGGGAAAGGGCAAACCGTCACGTAGGTTGTTGAGCACCTTTTCATTGGATAGCGCTGCCGCAAGGGACTTTGCATCCTCCGTCTTCCATTCTCGTATTCTCACATTCATATTTCATTCTCCGTTTCTTCAGTGCGGTACGGGCATTTCTTTTTTCGGCTTTTCTTATTCGTATGAGCCAATCACCGAGACAAAACACATCCCCGGGCACATGCCTTCGACCCCATAATCATCGCATTTTTCTTCTTTCTTTTTCTGATATGTACTTTGGGCAAAGAATACCGCCGGCAGCAGAGCGATTGACGCCCAAGGCAGGGCTGCAAACAGAAAATCAAACATGTTTCTCCTCCGTTTGTGCTCCGTAAACGCGAATAAAGTGGCACAGATACGCTTTGATGCGCTCCATCGCCTCCTGCTCCCGCTCCGGCTCTCTGTCACACATTTGTATGAGCAGCGTGATCGGCGCTGTGAATGACATGGATAGCAATGCCGGATCCTGCTGACGAAGAATCCCCGCATCCATCATCCCCTGAAGGATTTTCTGATACATTTTCTGCACGCCGTCCAAGGTGTGCTTTGTGGCAAGCTGCGCGATACGGCGATTGCGAAACTGCTCCATGGCAAGCACTTTTCTTGTTTTCTTAATCGTTTCATCATGCAATGTAAACGCAATTTTCGCAAGGGACAGATCGATCAATTCCTCCGCGGAGGCAGGGATTTTTCCAAGCTGTTGTTCTGACCCGAAATTCGTTTCATAGTACCGCTCAACCTTTTCAATCAACGCGTCAAATATATCTTCTTTTCCCTTAAAATGCTTATAGAGAGACGGGCCTTTCAGACCGACACTTTCCGCAATCCGGTCAACGCCCGCGCCGTCATAGCCCCTTTCGGCAAACAGCGTCAGCGCCGCATCCAGAATTCTGTCCTTCGTCGATATCTCATTCATATTCGTTCCTCTCAGTATAAGCGAACAACCGTTCCCTTTTCTATCATAGCTAACGATCGTTTGCTTGTCAAGCGGCTCTGCAATTTTGATGTTCGCATAAAAAAAGACAGCGTAAAAAGCACAAGTGCTTTTTACGCTGTCCTGATCAGCAGAGCGGTCATTATGACATCTTGTTTTTCAGACGAAGATTGTCAGAAATCATTGCGATAAATTCCGAATTTGTCGGTTTTCCGCGGTTGTTCTGGATGGTATAACCGAAATAGGAATTGAGCACATCCACATCACCCCGATCCCAGGCAACCTCAATTGCGTGCCGGATAGCGCGCTCGACACGCGAGGAGGTGGTCTGATACTGCTTTGCAACCGAAGGATAAAGCAGCTTTGTGACATAATTGATGATTTCCGTATCCTTGATCGCCATCATGATCGCCGTCCGCAAATACTGATATCCCTTAATATGAGCGGGAACGCCGATTTGATGAATCACGCCGGTCACCTGCGCCTCCAGATCGTTATCGTTAAAGCGGGTGTAGCCGGAAGAAGGAGCATGCACGCTCTGACTTTGCTTCATACTGTAATAAACGCTCTTCATGCGTTCCAGCAGCGTGTCATAATTCACAGGCTTGTACATACAGTATGCCGCGCCCGCTTGCGTCGCCTCGAAAAACATATTTGCCGTGCCTTCATAATTTAAGTAAATAAACGCGGGACGGCTCTCAAACTCTCTGCCTGACTGACGAACGGCGCGGATCACCTGAATCCCATCCATTTTCGACAGCCATGCGTCCAGCAAAACGATATCCGGGTCATGCTTTTTGATCAAGTTAATTGCTTCTTCGCCGTTTCGGGCAATATCAACAACGTCAACACCCTGACGTACCAAATTGTCTCTTGTCAGCATTCTCAAATCAGCGTTGCTCTCCGCAATCAGAACTCTTATTTTGGTTTCCATTTTTTCTCCTAACTCCTCACTTTGAGATTCCTTCCAGACTTGCCTGTGCAGAATTGCTTTTGCGATTTTATTAAATTTAATAAATTGCGTTTCATCTTTTTGTGTAATTAATCATATCATAGTAATTTTGGCTTGT
>DBGFNI010000099.1:0-9403 GCA_048527645.1 Eubacteriales bacterium
ACTGAATTTCAGCAGGGAGAGGATGACCAGTGCGAACAGGAGCAAACTGCCGATGCTGCTCGCCCATGTCGGCAATGCGATCACGCCGGAAAGATCAAGAATCGTGCCGACATTGAACACTGCGAGAATGGCAAGCAGGATGCCGACCAGTCCCTCGCCGGCAATCATGCCAGAGCAGAAGAGAATGCCATCGCTGACGACGTTCTTTTTCTGATCGGGATTCTTGATGCGGTCAAAAAACAGGCGAATCAGTCCGCCGACCATAATGCAAGCATTCAGCTGCACGGGCAAATAAACGCCGATGGCAAAGGGGAGAACGGGGATACCGATCAGTTCTACGGCAATTGCAATAAAGATACCGATGAAAATCAAGCTCCACGGAAGATTGCCGCCCATGATGCCTTCAATCACCATTTTCATCAGAGTAGCCTGCGGAGCGGCAAGCTCATCTGTTCCAAAGCCCCAGGCACTATCGAGCAGATAGAGCGTGGCGCCGATCGCCAGTGCGGAGGCGACAACGCCGATCACTTCGCCGATCTGCTGTTTTTTGGGCGTTGCGCCCAGCAGATATCCGGTTTTTAAATCCTGCGAGGTATCGCCTGCGATTGCAGCGACGATGCAGATGATGGAGCCGATTGCGATGGCTGCCTGCATGCCGGCAGCGCCGCTTTCACCGGTCAGTTTCAAGATCATGGTGGCGATCAGCAATGTCGCGATTGCCATGCCGGAAACCGGGTTGTTGCTGCTTCCGACCAGGCCGACCATCCGGGAGGAAACCGTTGCAAAGAAGAAACCGAAAATGACAACAATGATTGCGCCGACAAAGGAGACGGGAATGGCGGGGATGAGCCATACTGCCAGCGTCAGCACCAAAATTGCGAGCAAGACGATCTTGATATTCAGATCCTGCGCGGTGCGGGCGTTGCTGTTTTTACCGCCTGCCGTGATGCCTTTGATCGCGTCACGGAAAGTACGCACGATGAGAGGAAGGGACTTGAACAGGCTGATGATACCGCCGGCTGCCAGCGCGCCTGCGCCGATATAACGGATATAGGTGCCCCAAATGCCGCCTGCGCCGCTTTGCGCGAAAATCTCACCGATGGAGGCGGTGCCGGGATACATTTGAATATTGCTGCCGAAAATGACGATCAGCGGGATCAGAACCAGCCAGCTCAAAAGGCCCCCGGCAAACATATACGAGGAGATGCGCGGTCCGCAAATATAGCCGACGCTCATGACTGCGGGATAAATCTGTGTCCCGATGGCGCCGGGATAATTTTTTGCCGATCCCTCGAGGGATACCTCGCCGGGGACGAGCTTCAGCCCATCGATGATAAACTTGAAGAATGCTGCAAAGCCCATGCCTGCAAAGACGGTGGAGGCGTTTGCGCCGCCCTCTTCACCTGCCAAAAGGACCTCGGCACATGCCTGCCCCTCCGGATACGGCAAAACGCCGTGCTCCCGCACGATCAGCGCATTCCGCAGCGGAACCATGAAGAACACGCCGAGTAAGCCGCCGATGAGGGCGATCAGCGTAATTTCGAGCAGTCCGGGCTTGTCCATTACGCCTTCTTTTGCCCACAAAAACAAAGCGGGCAGCGTGAAAATTGCGCCGGATGCCAGACATTCACCGGCTGAGCCGATTGTTTGTACCATGTTACTTTCCAGCACGGAGTTTTTGCGCATGATGACGCGAATCACACCCATGGCAATGACGGCTGCCGGTATGGATGCGGAGACGGTCATGCCGACACGTAGACCGAGATAAGCATTTGCCGCACCGAACACTACTGCGAGAATCAGACCGGTGATAATAGAGGTTACGGTTAGCTCCGGTGTAATTTTCTCAGCGGGAATGTACGGCTTGAATTCTTTGTTTTCCATAGCGATTCCTTTCTGCTGGCGTTTTTTTACTTTTGGCGATCGGTTTGATATCGGGCAGGGCAAATTTGCCGCGCGCCGCGCCACAATATCTATTTTACCACAATGTTCTTCATACGTCAATAAAAATGACATCTTTGGTAGAATTTTGTTAAAAATCTATACCGACATAAAAAATGCCCTGCCGGATGACGGTGCATCCGGCAGGGCGAATGATATGCTTTTTGATATTCTTGCAAGGTACAATGACATGCGATATGAATGACCATGTTCGCAATGCCATCGAGAAAATGAGTTCGGCGTCGGGGAAGGCGTGACTTATGCCGGGGTGTGTGCCATCCAGTCGAGCAGTGCTTTGATTGCAGCGGCAGCGGCTCCACCGGATACTTCATGCAGCACATCGTGTCTGGCATTTTCAAGCAGCAGGGTGGTGATGTGACGAACGCCTGCTTTTTCCATGCGTTTCTGAACTGCCATAACGCCTTTTCCGAAATCACCGACCGGGTCATTTTGGCCAGAGAGAAGCAGAACGGGCGTCTCCAAATTCCAGCCGTGATAGGCGTGCTTGCTGCCGGTTCGTTTCATGGAACCCAAAAGCTGGTAAAACAGCCCTGCCGAGATGTCCTGCCGGCACAGCGGATCGGCAAGATAGGCATCAAGCTGCACCGAATCGGAGCAGAGCCAGTCTGCAACGGTGCGGTTGGGCTGAAACTTTCGATTATAATTGCCAAAGGAAAGCTGTCTGACCGAATCATTTGTGCCGTCAAAGCCTGCCTTCTTGATCTGCTGATTGATAATTGTCATGATCAGGGACAGCACGGGTGCGGGCTGATACCCGGTGCCCAAAACAGCGGCACCTGCCATGCCATGCGGATATTTGCCCAAATATTCCCGCAGGAGAAAGGAGCCCAGAGAAAAGCCGAGCATATAGTGCGGCAGTGCGGGAAATTGTTCTGCCAACAGTTCAAAAAACCGGTGCATGTCTTCCACAGAGGCCTCCCAGCCGCCCTCGCCGAAGGTGGCAACGTGAGGATCGCCGGCATTTCTGCCGTGCCCTCTGAGGTCAAATCCTGCAACAACCACGCCATGCGCGGTCAGCTCTTCGGCCAGCGCAGTGTAGCGGCCGATATGCTCCGTCATGCCATGGGTGATCTGTAAGACGGCTTTCGGTTCCTGCTCGGGGAGCCACATTGTGGCAGGCAGTGCGAATTCATTGTGTCCGAGAAATTCAAATGTTTTTGTATTTATCATGTCATCCGCTTCTTTCTGTTATATATTAGTCATGCATGTTTTTCTACATGCGGTGTGCAAGAGGTTAAAAAAATGAACCGCCGGTTTTCTTCCGAAAACCGGCGGCTTTGGTGGGGGATGATGGATTCGGACCATCGAAGTCGAAAGACAACAGATTTACAGTCTGCCCCCTTTGGCCACTCGGGAAATCCCCCATATGGAGCTGGTGAACGGAGTCGAACCATCAACCTGCTGATTACAAATCAGCTGCTCTGCCATTGAGCCACACCAGCAAAGGTCGCGCCGTTCTCCCACGGCTTGACTATTATAGCATACCGTTGGGACATTTGTCAACCCCTTTTTCAAATAAATTCGAAGATATTTGTCAGGCGCGGCTGCCGGTTCCGATCAAGCGCAGCTTTGCTGCAAAGGGCGGCGCGCTTGGCACCGCGCCGCCTGTTTGCGGCGTGCACAATGAGGTGGGAAAGGGGGAGAGAAAACATCGGAAAAGCGGCGCTCATCGCTGTTTTTACTTGACATCGAGGGACGACTCTATTATAATATAAGGTAGTATCATTTTACCATGCAACTATCATTTCAGGAGAGAACACAGACGATGGAAAAAGAACGATTGGACATGGTCTCGGTTGCCGACTTCGGCGCGGTAGGCGATGGCGTGACGGACGATACCGCCGCGTTTGAGCAGGCAATGCAGGCTGCGGCAGAAACAGGAAACGCAGTGGAAGTGCCTGCCGGAGTCTACGCGGTGGGGGAGATGCGTGTGCCGCCGCATATCACGCTGCAGGGATATGCGGGATGGAGCCGCGATGCACAGGGCGGCTCCGTGCTCAAGCTGCGTGATGAGGAGGCGGTTTGCCTGCTCGATCTGACTGACGCGAAGGGTGCGGTCATCTGCGGGCTGACGCTGCTGGGAGACAATCTGGGTGAATGTATACACGGGATTTTCGCCGAATATGCGGCGTGCGGAGCGTTGTCGGACTATTATCGCATTGAGGACTGCAAGTGTCAGCATTTCAGCGGGGACGGCGTGCATCTGGTGAATGTCAACAAGGCGGCGATTCATCACTGCCTGTTTGCGGACAACCGCTGCGGCGCGGTGTACGACGGGCGCGACTTGCAGTTTGTTGACAACCGTTGCTGCGGGAACAGGGAATGCGGCTTTTATGCCGGGGAAATTCTGCTTTCCGGTTTGTGCGGTACATTATTTGACGAAAACGGAACAGACGGCGTCAGGGTCGATGCTGCCCGCGGCTTGCAGCTGCACAGCAATGTGTTTGAAAAAAACGGCGCTGCCGGTGTGGCTCTATGTGCTTCGGCGGACAAAATGAGCGAGGGCGTGACGGTTACGGGTTCGAATTTCCGGGACAACGGTCTGAAGGCTGCCCCTGCGGAGAGCTGCCATTTTTCCGCATGCTTCATCGACGGGCTGGTTCTGATGGGGAACACCTGCGGCGCGTCGGATCCGGTGAACGTGCCGGAATGCGGCTTTGTGATTCATCATGTGGAGAACGGGACTGTATCCTCCAATGTGCTTCGCGGCTGCGCGCGGCACACCATGCGCCTGGATGCGCTGCGTGAGAGTGCATGTGCGGAAAACAATCTTGTATGAGGACGGGGGTAAGCAGTATGACTGACACAAATATCAGAGAATATGAGACAACCGTCAGCGTGCGGGATTTCGGCGCGGTGGGAGACGGCGTGCAGGATGACACACCGGCTTTTCAGGCGGCACTGGACGCGGTGAAGGACAAAGAGGGCGCAGTGATAGTTCCGGCAGGGACATATCTTTGCGGACAGCTGCAGCTGTATGCGGGATGTGCGCTGATAGGCAGCAGTGCCTGGAATGCGGAAGAGCCCTCCGGCTCCAGAATTTTGTTCCGGGGTGCGCCGGAGGATCGCTGCCAGCTCAACGCCGGGGACTGCTACGGCGCGGTGATTCACGGGCTGTGTCTGGAGGGGCGGCATCTGGGAAAGGATGTCATCGGGATTCGATGGCACAACGAGCAATCCCGCGTGGAGGACACGATGCATCTGGAGAGTTGCAGAATTTCTGATTACACGGGGGATGCGATCAGCATTGACGGCATGTGGTGCGACAGCGTGCGGCACTGTCTTGTGACCGGCAACGACGGCTGGGGCATATGGCTCAACGGCGCAGATGTATTTATTACGGACAACACCTTTTCCTACAACGGGAAGGGCGGGATGTGCGGTCAGTCGTGCAACGCCATGACTATGGTAGGAAACTTTTTTGAATACAACCGCGGACCGGGAATGCTGTACAAAAGCGGGCACGTTGTGCACTTCATGGGCAACACCTATGTGGGGAACGGCGGACCGGGGCTTGTGGTCACGGAGCGGGGGCTCTTGAACAACTGCAATGCGGTGTTGGGAAATGTTTTTCTGAACAACGGAACGGGTGATCCCGCAATTGAGGGGCACGACAGCCACGCACATTTTCACGATGTACTCAACTACACCTTTTTGGGGAATGTTTTTCTCAGCGGTGAAAAAAATCCCGCTTATGCGATTTCGCATGAATACACCTGGGCATATATCTGCACCAACAATGTGATGAACGGAGCCATGACTGAGGCGGCCTTCCGTGATCTCGGCGGGCACAACGGCTTCGACTGCTTTGAACACAATCCGGGTGTTCCCGCTGCGCCTTCAAACGGCGGCTGGAAGCGTTGGGATGACGGAGAAAGGAGTGAGCACAGATGATGCAGCAGACGGAATTCTGTGTAACGGATTTCGGCGCAAAGCCCTCTCCGGAGGCAGACAACACTGCGGCGTTTCAGGCGGCGATGGATGCAGCCGGCGCGGTCGGTGGCGTTGTAACAGTGCCCTCCGGCAGATGGAATGTGGGAAAATTGATGATTCCCGCCGGGATTACCGTGATGGGAACATACACTTGGAACTGGAGCTCGTTTGACGGGTTTCACGGCACGGTTCTCGTCATGTGCCATGACGATGAAAGCTGTTGCTTTGACATGACGCATGCCTACGGCACCCATCTGAAAGGAATTTCCATCGACGGGCGGCGGATCGGCGCCGGGATTCACGGCGTGTATATTGACCGGGACGAATGGGACGAGCGGGAGGACAACATCAAGATTGAGGGCTGTCGCATCGGGCATTTTTCCGGAGACTCTTTACGGTTCAAATATGTCAGGGGCTTTTCTGTCCATCATTCCATGCTTTGCTTCAGCCTTGGATGGAGTTTATATGTGACCGGCAGAGACGGCTCGCTCTACGACAACTGGTTCTCCGATTCGGAGGCGGGCAATGTGGCATTCGGCGGGTTTGCGTCGGCAATCCGTATGTACTGCAACCGCTGTGAGGACAGTCCGACCGGTATTGATATGATGCTGTATCTTCCCATGGGAGACGAACCGCGGGAGGGGTGCCGTGACATCACGATTGAATCCAACTGTTTCTGCGGTAGTTCCCTCGGCGGCATCCGCGCGATCGGCACGCCGGAGGTTGCACTGACGAACATTGTGATCATGGGCAACACCTTCAATGTCAACGGCGGGGCAGACAACACCAATCTGCAGAACAGCTCCAGCCATCTCTGGGTGGAATATCTGAAGGACAGCGTGATTTGCGGAAACACGTTTTTTGCCGGGCGTGGATTTTTCCAACCGGGTGAGCGGGTGCGACCCTCGTACAGTGTGGTGATGGCGCATCTGGACAATTGCATCATCAGCGAAAACGGCATGAACCTCGGCGCCTGCTATGAGCCGTTTCACAACGAGGGGCGGCACATGGGGCCGGTGCTGATGCACAACAATCAGGGACGCGAGGTGCCGGAAATCGACGACTATCTCTTCCCGTGGTGGTCAATGCGTCAGTTCCCCGAGGGCAGAGCCGGACAGGACGAAAAAGCGAAGGCACGGAAATGATCGGCGTACCATCGTTCTTGAATACTTCGGAAAACGGAAAGATCGCATGATGTGCGACGGAAGCGATCCGACGCATATACAAATCAATGAAAAAAGCCTGCCGCAGTGCATTGCACCACGGCAGGCTTTTTCTTATCGTGCGGTATTCACAAAAACGCGTGATGCATTTCTGATAGTACCGAAAAGATTTGAATGGAGCAATCGGTTCCGAAAAAACTTACAGAGATTTTCCGGGATTCCGTTTCATCAGAATTCCGTTTCCTCCGGACCGGGATCATTCTTCGGGACCCCACAGGTAATTCATAGTGAAACGGTACAGCATGGTGACAATCTGCGCACGGGTAGCCTTGCCCTGCGGAGCCATGACCTGCACGCCGCCTTCTGCATAACCGTCCATCACTTCGTATGCAACTGCAAAACGGATTGCATCGACTGCCCAATCTGCAACCTTGTCAGCATCCGCATAGCGTTCCAGAGTAACTTCCTCGGGAATGGCGGGAGCGGCGCCGCTTTCCTCATCGAAGGAACCGCGGTACAGGATTGCAGCGAACTGTTCACGGGTGACAGCGCCTTCCGGATCGAAGGTGGTAGCGGTCACGCCGTTTACAATGCCGGCCTGATATGCCCACATCACTGCATCGGTATAGTATGCGTCAGCAGGAACGTCGGTGAATACGATTTCGTCATAGGTGACTTCAGGCTTACCGCAGAAACGGTACAGGATGAGAACCAGATCCTGACGTCTCATGTTGTTGTCAGGAGAGAAGGAGGAATCGGTGGTGCCGGCTACGATCTCGGCATCATAGGAGAATGCAACAGCATCCTTGTACCAATCGCCGCGAACATCGGTGAATTTCTCGGAGATATCCTTCGGCTCAATTTCGACATCCTCTTCCACGGTTTCGCCGCAGTCATCACATACGTAGTGACCGACGCCGGGGAAGTAGTATCCGGGCTCTTCGTCTACAACAAGGGTCTTGTTTTCGTGTGCGCAATCTGCTTCCCAGAGTGCATAAACGGTGATGTCATCGGTCACGGTTACAGAGGTAACTGCTTCGGTTGCGTCAGCAGACAGACCCCAGCCGATGAAGTGGTAACCGGTCTTTGCCAAGTCGCCGCAGTCTTCGGGCAGAGTGTATGTATCGTTCTCATAAACGAGTGCATCTGCCGGAACAGAGCCTGCGTCACTGCCGTTGCCGTCAAAGGTGACGGTGTAGGTGACGGGAGCTTCAACGGTGTAAGTACCGTCCTGGTTGTCCACAACGTTAGAGCCTTCCGCTGCAACGGGCTCCTTGCCGTAGAAGGTACCTTCTACGATATCTGCATTTGCAACAACCTCATATACGGAGTCATCAACGATCTTCAGGATTTTGTCGCTTGCGACGCTATCCTTGATCTGATCGACATTGACGCCTTCCACGGCGTTCTTGTAGGAGAAGGTACCGCCGGAGATCGTTGCGATGGTACCCTTGTTGTCCAGATTGTAGAAGGTGCCGGCTTTGATCTCGGAGATAGTGCCTTCGTTGGAAAATCCGACGACTGCTGCGGTTTCGGAACCGTAAGCACCGCCATCGATTTCGTCAACCGTACAGTCGGTGCCGATCTTCACGGAGAGACCCTCGTCGTTAACGATGGTCATGTCCAAGAAAGACATATGACCGTTGCGTGCTTCCACAAAGGGCTTTGCCGTTCTGACAGACTTTGCAGTGCCGTTTTTGAAGGTCATGTTCTGACCGCCGCACTGAACATAGTAGGAGGAGTCACCGACGATCTGGTAGGTGAAGGTGTTAAAATCAGCAACCAGCTTGTGATCATGATGGTCGCTGTTATCCGTGTATACCTCACAGGTCTGCCATGTGCCCCAGGTATCGAGGGAAGAGGTCAGAATGGAGGTATCCTTCTGCAACAGACCGGTGACGACATAGTCGCTTTCGGGATCGACTTTTACATAATCAAGTCCTGCACCAGCGGGATCCTTGAAAGCATCCGGCATTGTAACGATTCCGGAAAAGCTGCCGTTTGTCCACCAGGTATTCTGATCGTCAATCCAAATCTCCCAAACGGTTGGCGCATTTGCCGCGCTGGCGGTGAACATTGCTGCCGGCACAATGGACATTACCATCAGCACGGACAAAACAATGCTCAGAACACGACGTTTCATAGAAGTGTTGTTCATAAATAGTCCTCTCTTTCAGTTAAATAATTTCTGCTTTTATAAGCAAGTATATTTTACCATATCCGTACAATGTTGTCAACGTTCGGACAGTAAAAAACTTTCACAAATTTTTCCATTTACGATCATATTTTAAGATGTGGGAGAACAGACCACTCTTTTCGGCAAAAGCCTTGAAGCGGGTGGCGAA
>DBGFNI010000100.1:0-6001 GCA_048527645.1 Eubacteriales bacterium
CAGCATCTTTCATCTTCCTTTTTGACAGAACCGGCGGGCCCGCGGTTTTGGGCTGTTTTGCATGATTCTGTCAGATTTTATCGTATTTGATCGTATTCCTATTTATTGTAGCACATTCTGACTGCTTTGTAAAGACATGGAAAAAAGTCATTTTCCTCTATCTTTCATGTTTGCCAAAATAATCCCCGCGCATACCAAAATCAATGCAAAAAGGAAACGAATATCGAACAGATCGCCCTCATTTCGCAGCAAAGCGGAGAGCAGCACGCCGCAAACCGGGTTCATAAAGCCGAAAACGGTGATGCGCGAAACCGGGTTGTGCTGCAGCAAAACGCCCCACAGCGTATACGCGACGGCACTGAGCACCGCAAGATAGACAAGCATCAGCACACCGCCGGGCGAGAAGTGCCCGATTCTTCCGCCGCACAACAGTCCCCCAGCGATCATCACGGCGCCGCCGAGAGCAAACTGCCAGCCGCTGAGCAGCACCGGGTTTTCCGACTGGGAATACTGCCTGATCAAAACGGAGGAAAAAGCATAGCATGCGGCAGACAGGAGAATAAAGCCCTCGCCGGTCAGTGAAAAGCCCGCGCTGACGCCGGTGGCGTTGATCAGCACCACGCCGGAAAAGCCGAGCAGACAGGCAAGCACCTTGCCCACGCTGATTTTCTCCTGGCGGAACAGCAGGCAAGCGATCAAAACAGCGAGAAAGACATTCGACGCGGTCAGCACAGACGCCTTGGTGGCGGTGGTGTTGGCAAGACCGATATAAAAGAAGGCGTATTGCAAAACCGTTTGCAAAAGGCTTAACTTACAGACATTTCCCCAGGTGTGCGCGCCGCGCGGACAGAGAAGGCTTTTTTTGCCGATGCTGCCGAATGCAATGACCAAAAGCCCGGCAAGCGTAAAGCGGCAGCCGGCAAACAGGATTTGCGCCGCGGTGTCGCTTTGGCTGATTTGCAGCATTTCATAGCCGAATTTGATACAGGGAAAGGCGCTGCCCCACAGGGCGCAGCATACCAATGCGAGCAGCCATACGGTCAGCGGCCGGCACAGCGGGTCGCGTTTTGATTGGGTCGGGGGGACGGGCATTTGATCACTCCTTTGACGGATTATCTTGCTTACACAGAGGAGCATAGCAGATAATTGTTAAATCTATGTGAAATCAGAAGAAAAGCGTACCGTGTTTTTTACATAGATTTAACGTAAATTACGTGTGTTTTTTATCCAAAACTGATACCATGATTAATATCAATCCTTTAATATAATCTTGGAAAAAGAAGGAGCAAATTACGGTTATGGATGTATTTTCGGTGATTTCCCTGGTCGGCGGACTTGCGCTGTTTTTGTACGGGATGCATGTGCTCTCCGACGCTTTGGAGCGCATGGCGGGCGGTAAGCTGGAAAAGATTTTGCGAAAAATGACCTCCAACCGCTTTAAGGGGCTGCTGTTGGGTGCGGCGGTGACCGCGGTGATTCAGTCCTCCTCAGCGGTGACGGTCATGCTGGTGGGACTGGTCAACTCCGGCATTATGCAGCTCGGTCAGGCGATCAGCGTGACCATGGGCTCCAACATCGGTACCACCGTCACGGCGTGGCTGCTCTCCCTGACCGGGATTCAAGGGGACGCGCTTTGGCTGCAGCTGCTCAAGCCCTCGCATTTTTCGCCGCTGATTGCGTTTGTCGGCGTGATTCTGATTATGACCTCCAAGCGCCCGAAACGGCGGGATGCCGGTACGGTTTGCGTCGGCTTTGCCGTTTTGATGTACGGCATGACGGTCATGGCGGATGCGGTGAAGCCTCTTGCACAAATGGAGAGCTTCCAGAGCATTCTGCTGGCATTTTCCAATCCGATCCTCGGCGTTCTGGTCGGCATGATTTTCACGGCGGTGATCCAGTCGTCCTCCGCGTCGGTCGGCGTGTTGCAGACCCTCGCCGCGACCGGCATAGTGTCCTGGGGCAGCGCGATTCCCATTATTATGGGACAGAATATCGGCACCTGCGTTTCCGCAGTGCTTTCCGCGATCGGAACAAACAAAAATGCGCGCCGCGTTGCGGTTTTTCATCTGATGTTCAACTGCATCGGCACGGTGATTTGTCTGTCGGGCTGGACGATTGCGGACGGGATCATGCATTTTGCCTTTACCGACCGGGCAATTTCCCCTTTTATGATCGCAATCACCCATTCTGTGTTTAATATTGTCACCACAATTCTGCTCTTTCCGTTTGCTTCTCTCTTGGAGAAGCTTTCCCGGATACTGATTCCCGACGCGAAAACCGATGAGCCGGCGGTGCTGCTGGACGAAAGACTGATGACCGTGCCCGCCGTTGCAGTGGGAAAGGTGATGGAAGCGGGCGTTCAGATGGCGCAGGTTGCGCGGCAAGCCGTGACGGACGCATTGGAGCTGGTGGCGCACTATGAGAACGGCAAGGCAAAGCAGATTGCCGCGCAGGAGGCGCTTTTAGATGAATATGAGGATCAGTTGGGCACGTATCTGGTGAAGCTTTCCGGCTATCAGATGACGGACGACGATTCGGGTAAGGTTTCAATGCTCTTGCACTGCATCAACGACTTTGAGCGGATCGGCGACCATGCCATCAATCTGATGGAGGTCGCGCAGGAAATGCACGACAAGAAAATCGCCTTTTCCCACGAGGCGGGTGCAGAACTGGATAAGTTGACCGGCGCGCTGCGGGAAATCCTCTCCATGACCGAGCAGGCATTTGAAGGTCAGTCCACCGCGATCGCCTCCGGCATTGAGCCGCTGGAGCAGGTGATTGACGCGGTCAGCCAGGAAATCCGAAACCGCCATATTCTGCGGCTGCAGCATGGCAACTGCACCATGGAGCTCGGTTTTATCCTGACGGATCTTCTCACCAACTGTGAGCGCGTCTCGGATCATTGCTCAAACATCGCCGTCGCGCTCATTGAAACACAGCACGGTACCTTTGACACGCACGCATACCTCAACCGTATCAAAGAAAACCCGACCAAGGATTTTGAACGGCAATACCAGGCGTGGCTGGAAAAATATGCACTGCCGGAGCTGTAATTGCTCCGCGCTGCGCAATGAAAGGCAGCGTCAGCTGCCGATAAAGAAAAAGAACTGTTGCAAAATGTGCAGCAGTTCTTTTTGTTCTCCGTGTTAAGTGCAGAGCAAAGTAAAGAACGAAAAACGTGATTACTTCAGCTCGACAGATGCGCCAGCCTCGGTGAGCTTTGCCTTGATGTCCTCAGCCTCGTCCTTGCTTGCGCCTTCCTTAATTGCCTTAGGAGCGGATTCAACCAGCTCTTTTGCTTCCTTCAGACCCAGACCGGTGATCTCGCGGACAACCTTGATCACGCCCAGCTTGCTTGCGCCGGCGTCGGTCAGGACAACGTCAAATTCGGTCTTCTCTTCAGCAGCAGCGGCTGCGGGAGCGCCTGCAACTGCAGCGCCTGCAACTGCAACGGGAGCAGCGGATACGCCGAACTCCTCTTCAACTGCTTCGACCAGATCCTTTACTTCCAGAATGGTCATGGTCTTCAGAATATCAATAATCTGTGTGGACTTCTCGTTTGCCATTTTAGTATTCCTCCTGTATAATCAGAATTTTTGAAAATGAAATGTTTGGATTGCCCAAGCTTATTCAGCTGCGGGTGCCTCTTCAGCGGGAGCCTCAGCTGCGGGAGCCTCCTCAGCGGCAGGCGCCTCCTCGGCAGGTGCTGCTTCAGCGGTGTCTTCATCGTCGCCCTTGTCAACAATCGCCTGCAAACCGTAAGCGAGATTGAACAGAGAGGACTGGATGGATCCCAAGAATCTTGCCAGCAGAACTTCCTTGGAAGGAATGTCAGCCAGCTCGATTACACCGGCGCGATCCAGAATGTCGCCGTCAACGAAGCCTGCCTTGATCTCGAACGCTTCGATCTTTTCGGCGTATTTCTTCAGCACCTTGGCGGGTGCCACAGCGTCTGCGGAAGTCGCGATTGCGGTGGTGCCTTCCAATACGCTGTTCAAGCCTTCCAGACCGACCTGCGCACAAGCTCTCTTGAGCATGGTATTCTTCATTACGGTGTATTCT
The DNA here is from genome assembly GCA_048527645.1 of Eubacteriales bacterium. Classification (GTDB taxonomy): domain Bacteria; phylum Bacillota; class Clostridia; order Oscillospirales; family CAG-272; genus HGM12669. The sequence continues at coordinate 4,063 of DBGFNI010000100.1, forward strand.
ACACCGGCTTCACGAAGCTCTTTTCTCAGCTTGGTATCGTCTTCCACATTGATACCGGCGTATGTTACAATGACGCCGGCGGTTGCGTCCTGCAGACGCTGTGCCAGACTGCTGACAATTGCTTGCTTCTGTTCAAGAACTTTTGCACTTGGCATAGTTTTCATACCTCCTATCAGAATTAAGACATAACACGGATGTAAAAACCGGGCATCAGGCGTTAAAAAAAGACCGTTATCCCGCGCATGCCGCGGCGACAATGGTCAAAACAGATATCATATAAAAGATAATCGTGCTTTGTCGCGCCTCGGCAGGAAAGCGGATGCTTTTACAAAAACCTGCTGTCTTTGGTTTAACAAAGCGATTATAGCACAAAAAACACTGCCTGTCAACTATTTTTCAAAAAAACACCGAAAAAAACTGCGCGCGTCACTTGTAGCGCGGGGCGCACCGCGGCGCACTGTTTATACGATGCGCCGCAGCACGGGAATCTTTTTCAGCAAATATACGGCTCCCATGCAGACCAAATATACCGCGGGCGCAACGGCATAGCGCCACGGTGCGGTATGAATCGAGCGATCGGAGAGTAGTATTTGCAGCAAAACCAGCACAAAGGGATGCATCAGCCATACGCCGAGGCAGCAACCGCCGATTGTCTGCACATGCTTTGCGGCCGCGGCGCTCGCCCGGACGGGCAGGTGACGGAATGCGACAAACAGCGCCGCGCCGGTGAGCTGAGAGGGAAACGCGGTGTAGGCAAAAAATCGCAGATCGCTGGCGCCCTGACGCGCGGAAAGAAATATCGTGGCAAAAACGGCAAGCACACAGCTGAGCACGGCACTGAGATACAAAAGAATTCTGTGCCGGCGCTTCCACTCTGTTTGCGCGACCAGCCAGCCGAAAAGCGCCGGGACGACAAAGCCGCCGGTGAGCGGGAAGGAGATTCTTGAGTTGTACAGAATGCCCGCCGCGTCCGATATTACAGGCGCGACAAAGTGTGTGGCAAAGCCCAGTGCGACCATATACCACAGATATTTTCGCCACCGCGGATTCTCGGTCAACAGCGAGAGCACCGGCATGGCGAGATACAGCGCGAGCAGCGGAAAAAAGAACCAGTATGCCGCGATGTAGCTGCTGTTGAACACCTCGGAGAACAGCTTTGCCGGCGTGCGGCTCATCAAGCCCCGCACAGCGGCGTAGAGAATGCCCAGGGCATACCAGAACAGAAAGGGGATGCCCAGTCGGCGCCATCTTCTCCGGAAAAATTCTTTGGTGGAATACCGCGCACGGTAACCGCACAGGTGCGCGCCGGAAAGCATGAAAAACACGGGGACGGCGGAATATGTCAGGCTGCGAATAACCACGGAGAGATACCACGCGGCATTCGGCGCATACTGATAAATCAACTGATTGCAGTGAAAAAGCACGACAAGAAAGGCGCACAGGATGTTGAGCAGATCCATATAAAGATGTCGGGGCGCCGATGGCGCGACCGTTTGCTGTTCCATTCGGAGTTCCTCCTGTTTTCAGTACCGCCTTTTGCGCAGAATTTTGGTTGCGCGAAGGTTTGCCCGGTAAAATTATCATACCAAAAAAAGAGATTTCTGTCAATGTTTTCGGAAAGCACTTGTTTTTCCGGGCGAGGTAGGTTATAATAGTCGCAGAAAGTCTTGCCACAGGGCAAGCCTTTGCGGCCGACAGCCGCCCGTGCTTTGCCCGGCTGCGACATTGACGGTCTTGCAAAAATGCCCTTGCAAGCAAGCATTTTTGCTGCGTGGTGGAATACGCGCAGAAAGTCTTGCCAAAGCAAGCCTTTGCGGCGGACAGCCGCCCGTGCTTCGCTCGGCTGCGACATTGACGACCTTGCAAAAATGCCCTTGCAAGCAAGCATTTTTGCTGCGTGGTGGAATACGCGCAGAAAGTCTTGCCAAAGCAAGCCTTT
>DBGFNI010000101.1:0-5672 GCA_048527645.1 Eubacteriales bacterium
CATCGGCTTCACCGCCGGCAAAAAGAAAGCAGAAAAAAACTGAAATATATTTCAAGTATACCCGCCCACAGGATGTTTGTCAAGTCATTTACCAAAGAACAGAGGAAAGAGAACCCATGCCGAAACGAATGATTGTCTACGCTACCAAAACCGGCACCACCCGCGCCTGCGCCCGGGAGCTGCAAAGTTATCTGCCCGACGCCGAGCTGTATGATCTGCGCGACGGAATTCCCTATGTTACCGACGCGTACGACACCGTGATCTTAGGCGGCAGCATCCGCATGGGCACGCTGAACCGCCGTGCCAAGATTTTCATCGTGCGGAACAAGGAGGCGCTGCTCAGCGGCAGCGTGCATGTCGGTCTGTTTATCTGCAACGGCGTGATCGACTCCGCGGACGATCTGCTGGAGGCAAACATCCCCGCCGGGCTTCTCCGCCGTGCGGACGTCGTCTCCACCTTCGGCGGCGACTGCGACCGGGAAAAACAGCACGGCTTGGACAAACTGATTTTGAAAAAGTTTCTGTCAGCCGCGCAGAAAAACAAAAAATTTGAGCCGCCCAAAATTCTGCACGGCGTCATTCGCCGCTTTGCACAGGAAATCGAAAAAGCGGAAGCCAAACCGCTGAAAAAGCAATAATCCGGCAAGCTGTAAAAATCACGTTAAAATGTCCCGCAGATTCTTTCTGCGGGACATTATTTCTTTTTTGTCTCATCCTTTTGTTTTTCTCTGTGCGCACCGGGAAACAGGGAGGGCGTGGGATGCGGGAAAATTTTATCGTTCTGCATCAAAACGCCGTAGGAAACGGCGTCCGTCCCGAATCGCGCGCGCAGCGCGTCCACCGTTCGGTCCAATTCTTCCATCTCCTGCATCGCACCGTAATCGGTCATCAGGTCCAGCTGTTCCTCCTGTCCCTGGTCCACCAGATCCACAGCCGTCACCGTCACCGCGCGCACCGGCACGCGCCAATGATACCGCTGCGCAAACAATTCCTGCGCGCATCGGGCAATCACGCGCACAAGGCTGGTCGGATAAGGCAAATGCGCCCGATACTGTTCGACGGAAAAGTCTTTTCCCTTGACGCTGACCTCCACGCTCCGTGCGTTCAGCTTCTGCTGCCGCAGACGCGTACCGATCTCCTGCGTCAGCGAAAAAATCACGCGCCACACCTCGTCGTTGTTGACCAAATCCTCCCGGCAGGTGGTGCCGTGTCCCACGCTTTTGGCAGCGGGCAGTTCCCGGCACGGAATCACCGGCGCATTCTCCTCTCCCCGCGCGGCTCTCCACAACGCCTCCCCGTTGACGCCGAGCAGCTGCTGCGGCACCCGCGCGGGCAGCTTTGCCAGATCGCCGATGGTCTCCACGCCGATATCATGCAGGCGCGAGGCGGTGGCGCGCCCCACAAACAGCAAGTCCTCCACCGGCAGCCCCCACACCTTCTCGCGGTAGTGCTCCCGATCCAGCACGGTGATCGCATCCGGCTTTTTCATATCACTGCCCAATTTTGCAAATACCTTGTTGAAGGATACCCCGATGCTCACCGTCAGCCCCGTCTCCTCCCGCACCCGCAGGCGAATCTCCTCCGCTGCCGCGCGCGCATCTCCCTTCCACGGCCGCAGGCACCCGGTCATGTCCAGCCAGCATTCGTCCATGCCGAAGGGCTCCACCGCGTCGGTATATTCCTGATAGATCTGCCGTACCGTGCGGGAATACTTTTCATAATACGAAAACTGCGGCTGCACGATTATCAAATCCGGGCACAGCCGCCGCGCCTCGCCGTTCACCATTCCTGTCTTGACCCCGGCGCGCTTGGCCTCCTCCGACTTTGCCAGCACAATGCCGTGCCGATTCTCTTTGGAGCCGCACACCGCCAGCGGCTTGCCGCGCAGCTCGGGATTGAGCACCATTTCCACCGAAGCGTAAAAACAGTTCAGATCGCTGTGAAAAATCACTCTGTCATGCATTTTGGTACTCCTTGACCGAAAACCAGGTCTGCGTGTCTGCCTCATAGTACAGCAGCTTCTCTCTGCCCTGCACCACAACGCGGTATTCTACGGGTGAAATCGCACGCACCGTGCGCGGACAGCGCTTTCTGGACTGCAAAATGCGATCCACATCCCAACTGCCGTCGCCGTAATAGATCCGTTTGGGCGCAAGCGTGCCGTCCGGCTCAAAAATTGCCTCCACCCGAAGCGCCAGCCGCTCGTATCGCATCTTTCGCCCTCCTCCAATCCACAACTGAAAGTTGTTCCTGCTCATAGTATACTACTAAAAGTAGTATCTGTCAAGGCGAAATGAAAACTTTTTCGGCAATATCAATCAATAAAGTTGTTTTTTTACAAATAACGGAAAGCCAAGCCGCACACGCTGCGTGAAAAGCCCCATTGGCCGCCGGCAAAGAAAAGCAAAAAACTGCCCGCCGCCCTCTCCCGAAAGGAGGGGCAGCAGGGCAATTTTTGCTGCGTCTGTTTATATACCGTTTTCGGGCGGTGTACCCGTTCCGTCGTCACTGTCGTTCGGATGATTCGGCTCCTGCGGCGGCGTCTGTCCGTTCTGACCGTCGTCGTCCTTCGGCCGGTTTTGTTCCTCCTCCTGACGGCGCAGCCGTTCCTGCTCCTGGCGCATCCGCTCGATATACAAATCCGCGGGAGAGGCCGGACGGTCGGCGTTGCCGGCGGCATGAGACGCGCGATGTGCGTTTTGCTGTGCGCGGCGGTTTTCTTCCTCCTCGCGGCGGCGTGCCGCCTCCTCATCACGTCTGCGCGCTTCCTCCTCCGCCAAGCGGCGGCGTTCATTCTCCTCGTCGCTGCGGCGCTTTTTCTCCGCCACCATTTCAACGAGCGCCTCCTCCGTGACATCGTCCTGTTCCATCACGGCACGGAACTGCTGCGCATCCATGGTCTCATATTTGCACAGGAAATTCGCCACAAAATGCAGCTTTTCCATGTTCTCCTTGAGCACACACAGCGCCATCTCATAGCCCTGCGTAACAAAGTGCTTGATTTCTTCATCGATCTTCGCCGCGGTCGCATCCGAATAGTTCTGTGACTGATTGAAATCGCGTCCCAAAAATACCTCGTCGCTGGAGGACTGCGAGCCGAACTGCAGCGGCCCCAGTGCATCGCTCATACCGTATTTGGTGACCATGCGGCGTGCGATCTCCGTCGCGCGCTCAATGTCATTGGAGGCGCCGCCGGATACATCCTCAAAAATCAGTTTTTCCGCAGCGCGTCCGCCCAGCAGCATTGCGATCTTCTCAATCATTTCTGCCTTGTACTCGCTGTGCTTATCCTGCTCCGGCGGATTGAGCGTATACCCCAGCGCTCTTCCGCTGGGAATGATGGAAATCTGACGCACCGGGTCCTGCGTGGGCAGCACATGCGCCAGAATGGCGTGACCTGCCTCATGATACGCGGTGTTTTTCTTCTCCCGCTCGTCGATCTTGCGGTTCTTCTTGGGCATACCCACAATCACCTTGAGAGTTGCCTCCTCAATATCCGTCATGCCGATCAGGCTCTTGCCCTTGCGCGCCGCGGTCAGCGCCGCCTCGTTGAGCAGATTGGCAAGATCCGCGCCGGTAAATCCCACGGTGGTCTGTGCGACCTTTTCCAGATCGACCTCCGCCTCCAGGGGCTTCTTGCGGGAATGAACCTTCAGAATGTCAACGCGTCCCTGCAAATCCGGATAATTCACCGTCACCTGCCGGTCAAAACGGCCGGGACGCAGCAGCGCCGGATCCAGAATATCGGGTCGGTTGGTTGCTGCCATGACAATGACGCCGTCGTGCGTACCGAAACCGTCCATCTCCACCAGCAGCTGGTTGAGCGTCTGTTCCCGCTCGTCATGACCGCCGCCCAAACCCGCGCCGCGGTGACGGCCTACCGCGTCTATCTCATCAATGAAGATGATCGCCGCCGGATGCTTGCGCGCGGTCTCAAACAAATCGCGCACACGGGACGCACCCACGCCGACATACATTTCCACAAAGTCAGAACCGGAAATGGAGAAAAACGGAACCCCCGCCTCCCCGGCAACCGCCTTTGCAAGCAGGGTTTTACCGGTTCCGGGCGGGCCCATCAGCAGCACGCCCCGCGGAATCCGTGCGCCGAGCTTGGTAAACTTGGAGGGATCGCGCAGATAGTCCACCACCTCACGCAGTTCCTCTTTTTCTTCATCCGCACCGGCAACATCCGTAAAATACACCTTGGATTTTTCGTCGTTGGCAACCTTGGCACGCGCCTTGCCGAAGCTGTTGAGCTTGCCGGGGCCGCCCTTGCCGCCCGCCTGGTTCATCATCACCACCCAGATGATCACAAATACCGCAATCACCAGCACATACGGCAGCAGATTGATCCACCACGGCAGCGTCTGATACGGTTGGATATCATATTCCGATATGATTCCCGCCTTGAGCTGCTCCTCCGCAATGGGCGCGATCCGCTCCTGGAAGGTTGTATAATCGCGCAGCTCATAAGAGACCTTCTTGCCGTCCTTGAGTTGCATGTTCAAAACATTGTCACTGTCCAGAACAAAGCTCTCAACCTGCTCCTCGTTGAAATAATTGGCAATGTCGCTGTATTTTTGCTGTTCGACCTGCGCGTCGTCAAAAAAGTAGGAAACGACGACGACAATCGCGACAATCAGCACCAGATAAAACAGTATTACCTTCAGTCCGTTCTTCATATTTCTTCCATTTCTCGTTTCTCGGCCCGCGCTTTGCACGCGCGCCGGTTATTCCGCTTGCAATAACCCGATTCGGGCGCTTATTCGTAGCGCTCGGGCTTCAAAATGCCGATATACGGCAAGTCGCGGTACTGCTCCTGATAATCCAGCCCGTATCCGACAATAAACGCATTGGGGATCTCAAAACCGGTATAATCTGCCTCAAACGGAACCTCCCGGCGCTCCGGCTTATCCAGCAGCGTGACCACGCGTACGCTGTGCGCGCCCTTGAGCAGCAGATAATCCTTCAGATAGGAGCAGGTGCGTCCGCTGTCGACAATGTCCTCAACGATCAGCACATCGCATTGCGCCATGTCCTCCCGCATCAGATCCAAATGGATGCGGATATTTCCGGAGGAGGCAGTGCCTTTTCCGTAGGAGGAAACGCGCATAAAGTCGATCTCCACGGGGATCGGCATTTTTTTCATCAAATCTCCCATAAAAACAACGGAGCCCTTCAGAATACACACCAGCACCAGCTTGTTGCCCGTATCGCGGTAATCCGCCGCGATCTCAAGCGCCAGCTCGCCCACGCGCTTCTGCAGAGTCGCCTCATCATACAAAATTTCCTGAATATCGGGATGCATGATCATTCTCCTTTATCGTTTTCCGTTTTTGGTATTTTTATCACCGAGTTGCAAAAATCAACCGAAAAATCTTGTGCAAACCAGCATTGGATTTCTTCTCCCTCGCCGCGCGGCGCGCCCGCGCCGTCCCGCGGCGGACAAAAAGGCGTCCACACCGGCATCCCGCGCGCATCGGTGATCACCACAGTCGCTCCGCGGAGCACCTGCGGCACGCCGTTGTCCGCCAGAAGCTTCTTGACAGAGCGCAGATGTCCGCGCACCGGATATTTCACACCGGGCTGCAGCGCCCCACGACGCTGTGCATACAGGGATTGATTCAGTGTATCAAAGTTTAAGCGTGTGTTTGTAGATAATTTGTAAATAT
>DBGFNI010000102.1:0-7317 GCA_048527645.1 Eubacteriales bacterium
TCCGTTTCCATATCACACCGTATCCATAAAAGTCTTCTCCACGCGGCTGAACAGCACGACGCCGAGGAACAGAACCGCCAGCGTAACCGCGGCGCTGATCAGCAAATACTCCGGCCGCCAGCTTGCCGCCTCGCCGCCGAGAAAGGCATACCGAAAGGTCTCAATGATCGGCGCGGTCGGATTGCACCAGTACAGGCTGTAAAAGCGCGAACCCGCAAACATCGAGGCAGGGTACGCAACGGGCGTGGCATACATCCAAAGTTGCACGCCGAAGCTGACCAGCATGGCAAGATCGCGGTACTTTGTGGTCAGCGCCGAAATGATAATTCCGAATCCCAGCGCCAGCAGCGCCATCTGCACAATCAGCAGAGGAATCAGCGCAATCTGCCAGCCGGGAACCATCGCATTGCCCGGCAAAAACATACAGATCGCCCATGCCACCAGAAAGAAAGAGAACTGAATGGCAAAGGAAATCAGATTCGTGATCACCGTGGACAGCGGCAGCACCAGCCGCGGAAAATACACCTTGCCGAAAATGGAGGCGTTCGCCGTAAAGGTTGAGCTTGTCATGGTCAGGCAGGTGCTGAAATAGTTCCACGCCACCGTGCCGCACAGATAATAGACAAAGCTGTTGACGCCCGCCGGCGCAAGGCCCGCAATGCCGCCGAACACCAGCGTGAACACCACCGTGGTCAGCAGCGGCTGAATCAACGCCCACGCCGGCCCGAGAATGGTTTGCTTATACTGCGAGACAAAATTCCGCTTCACAAAAAGCAACACCAGATCCCGGTAAGCCCAGACCTCCTTCAAATGCAGGTCCATCCAGCCGTTTTTCGGCTTGATGACTGTTTCAAATTCCTGCGGCTGCTCCGCCGCTGTTTTTTCGTCTGCCATGAAAAAAACCTTTCTGATACTCGGATTTGATTGATATGGGTTGTTGCAGCGCTGTTGTTTTGGGTGCATGTGTCCTTACGGAAAAATATCCTTCAGCCCGATGTCAAGCCCCTGCCTGTCAAAGCAATCGTCATACTTGCCGGACAGGATCAGCCGGTCAAACAATTCGATATACAGATAGCACAGATGTTCGCGCAGCTGCATCTCCCGGCGGAAATACGCCGCCTGCGCGCGCCCGGTTTTTCCGACGCCCAGCACACCCAGCACCCCGTTGCGGATTCGGGTTTTTGCAAGCGTCAGTCCCGTCTGCCGCTCATCGGCGTCAAAGCTGCGCCGCAGCAGCATCGGCTCATGCGCCCGGTAAAACGCGGTTTGCTCCACCTGCCCGAGAAAGGCGCGGATCTCCTCCTGCCCCGCAAAGAGCGAATGGCACTCCGTCGCGCCGCCGATCTTTGAAATGTTCTCCATGACCTGCCGTGGCAGGTGCCTGCCGCAGCATGCGACATGGCACCGCTTGTCTGTGCGGTTGATGTCACGCAATGCGGCTGCAACACCGACAAAGTCGTCGTCCAGATACGGATACCGGGTTTCAATATCAAAGGAATTGCAAAGAATCCCGTTCTTTTTCAAGATCAGATAACTGCCGAAAATATATGGATACTGCGCAAAATCAAAGTACATGGGATCCGCGCGGCTGACAGAGGGAGAAATGCGATCCGGCTCCAGATAATACATGTTCATCACCTGATCCGCGCACTCCCCGCAGATCAGATAGTCCTTTCCGTTTGCGCGCACCTCTTTTGCCAGAAGATACTGCAAAAACAGGCCCGTTTCATACACCGCGCCCTCTGTGCGCCAGACGATGTCCGGCAGCGCCTGCAAGGTTTTCTCATCCGTCAGCGCGGTGAAAAGCGACAGTCCCTCATAACACTTCACGTTTTCCTGTACGCGGGGCAGCTCGTTTTTGCCAAACTTTCCCCCGATAGAAAACGCGTTGATCGGCAGGGCGCTTTGTTCCCTTGCGGTGTGCACAATAAAGCTGGAATCGTACCCGCTGGAAAGCGGCGCATTGATTTCCCGCTCTGTGTCAAACGCGCGGCACACAGCGCGCGTAAGCGTCTGCTCCCACCGCTCCAGCGCCTGCGGCGCCGTCATTTGCGCAACGGTATAGCGCACAGGCACCTGCATCACCGCCCCCTCCTGCACCGTCAGTGCATGGAAGGACTGGATTTTTTCTACGTTTTTTACCAGCGTATGCCGCCCGTAGAGATAGCCGTTGACCACAAACTCCTCCGCGCTTTCGTCATCAAACACCCGGTCAATGCCGGAATCGGACAGCAGGGCTTTCAGCGAGGTGGAATAGTACAGCCGCTGTGCGGTCTGTGTGTAATACAGCGTGAGAGAAGAGGTGGTGCGATCCTGAAACACGGTGAGCCGCCGACTGCTTTTATCATATATCAGCAGCAGATACACGCCCTTCAGCCGCTCGGTCAGCTGCAAGCCGTACGCGGCGTACAGTCCGGCGATGTTTGCGCCGTCGTTGCACTGTTGTGCCTCCTCGGTATAAATTTTGCCCAGCACACAAAGCTGCACCGCGCTGTCCTCAAAGGTCGCGGCTGCACAGCTGCTATCCGTCAAAAGCCCCGTCTGCAAATCATAGCAGCCTCTCATCAGGTTCATATGTAATCTCCTTTACGGCTTGTTTTTTCGCCAGTCTTCCCCGTTGAGAAAACCAACGGCGTCAAAATCGTCCAAATAGCGGCGCTTACGCTTTCCGTCCTTCCAGTCGGAGAGAACCCCGACCTCGCCCTTTTCCTCAAAGCCGGGCATATAGCATGCACTTGCAAACTCCGGATACGGCTTGTGCGTGAAAATCACCTTGTGCGCATACGGCAGCGCGTCAAATTGTCCGATCTGTTCATAGGTGCACCCCATCTGATCGGTCATCATCCAAAAGGCGCGGGAGAGATCGACCCGCCGCGACCGCTCAACCCATTTGTCCCGCGCCTGTTCAAACGAGGTATAGTGCATAAAATACACCTTGATATCCTCGATTTTCCCAACGGGAAAGTCTTTTTCCTCCGCCGCTGCGGGAATCGGCACTGCGGACAGATATTTTTCCGGGTCGGCGGCAAAGCGCAGAAAATCTGCGGGGAGAAAATACAAATTCACCGTCGGCGTATCAAACCGGCAGCCCAGATCGTGCAGCAGCATGGCGCCGTTGCAGTTGGAGCTGAGAATAGAAAAGGAATCTCCGTGCAGCCTGCGGCGTTTTTTTGTCAGATACCATCTGTGCTCGGCACGCTGTAACAAACTGTAACCCATATTCTCGCCTTCATTTCCGTTTTTCGGATGGTTTCGACAGCTTTCTGGGCAGCCAGCTGAGCAGCTTGAGCCATCCGTTTTTCCGCAGCGCGTCATAGTCCGCCGCCTTCTCCCACAAAACGCGCAGCGCCTCCGGCACATAGCTGCCCTGCAAATATCCCGCTTGCCGCAGCCATTCACCGTCCACGCAGCCGTATGCGCGCAGCAGCAGCTCCAGCAGCATATCGTCCTGCGCGGTGTTAAGATTCTGCAAAATCATGTATGAGCCTTCTTCATCGAGCCGGCAGGCGGAAATATAATGCAGCCGCTCCAGCCCCTGCTCTTTGGAAAAGATCAGATTGTCACAAACGCCGCGCAAAAAATCAGCGGTCTTTTGCGCCGAGCATTTTCCCCCGTCCGGCAGCACCCGATAGCAATAGGTCGGCTGCCCGCAGGCGTAGAAGACATCCGCCGCCTGCATGGCGCGCACGAAAAACGGCGGGTCCTGAAAACGGCTGTAGGACGGAAATGCAATGCCGTTTTCCAGCAGCAGCGAACGGCGGAAAAGATACGCCGTGTAGCCGTAATCGTACTGAAAATCGCGGTATTTTGTATAGCCCGCACAATCCAAGGCAAGCTGATGAAAGGCCGGCACGGCGTCCTTTGTCCCGCCGTCTGCATATACCTGCTGCACCAGCCCCCCGCACACGGAAACCTGCTGTTCCTGCGCCGCCGTGTACAGCTGCTCCAGCACACGCTGATGCGGATAATAGTCATCCGAATCCATAAAGGCGACAAATTCTCCCCGTGCCGCGCGCAGCCCGTCGTTGCGCGCCTTGCCAACCCCTTCGTTTTGCTTGTCGATCACATGCACGCGCGGGTCTCTGCGCGCATACCGGTGCAAAATATCCGGGCTTTGATCCGGTGAGCCGTCGTTGATGCAGATCACCTCGATGTCCCGCAAGGTCTGCGCAAGCACACTGTCCAGACACTGCGGCAGATACTGCGCCGTGCGGTATACCGGGATAATGACACTGACTTTGATTGTTTCTTCCATTGCTCTGTCTTGCATCTTTCGTTGTGCGTTTCCTTATGAGAGATTTCCCGGCATTTTTTTGCCGAATAGAACCGAATGTATCGCCGGTGCGTATCGCAGCAGACGCAAACGCAGTCGCTGCCGCGCGGAGCGATTTTCCCGAAGCAGCGCCGGATAATGCCGGTCATACACCGCCTTCACCTCCCGCAGCCGCGCCGCGTGCGCGGGATTGCTCCGCTGCAAATGCGCGAACGCCGCGGCGGTCTGCGAATAGAGAAACAAGCGGTTTTCCGCCGCCCACTTCTCCTGACCCATCTGCTCCAGCGCCGTGACCCGCAGGTCAAGCGCGTCTATCACATCGGTGTTGCGCAGCGTATAGTCGCTGTGCATGATACTGTTGGTGCGTTTCAGATAATAATAGGTCGCCTGCCCCGTCAGCACCGCTGTTTTCACCTGCGCCAGCACCTGATGAGAAACGAACAAATCCTCGTACAGCCGTCCGACCGGAAACCGCAGCGAACGGAAAATATCGCTGCGATACAGCTTGTTGCAGGCGGAGGGCTGGCGCAGCGTTTCAAACACCTCGTCCCCCCGCAGCACGCGCAAATGCTCCGCCGCGGTGTAAGCGGGTGTCAGATTTCCCTGCGCATCCTCGGAGAGAAAATTGCACACCGCCATCTCACCCCCGCAGGCAAGCAGCGCGTCATACATGCTTTGCAGATGCTCCGGCGCAATTCTGTCATCGCTGTCCACAAAAGCAATCCATTCCCCCGCGGCGCGCTCCAGCGCCGCGTTGCGCGCAGCGGAAAGCCCGCCGTTTTCCTGATGGATGACGCGGATTCTGCTGTCCTGCACGGCATATGCGTCGCACAGCGCGCCGCAGCGATCGGGAGAGCCGTCGTCCACCAGCCATAATTCAAAATCCGAAAAGGTCTGCGCAAGAATACTCTCCACACAGCGCGGCAGATATTTCTCCACCCGGTAAACCGGAACAATCACACTGATTTTCGGCATCGTTTTCTTCCTTGTATTTCACAGTCCGATTTTCAAGGCGTTGCGGATGCGGCAGACGCCGCCCGGACAGATTCTGAACGCACGCAGCCACAGGCGGTGCCGCGCTTTGGAAAAGGTGCGCAGTGCGGCGCGCCGATACGGCGCCTCCACCGCCCGATAGCGCCCGATCAGCATCTCCCGCAAAGCGCCGTCCGCATCAATATCGGAGTTACGGCAAATCGCCTGATAATGGTACATGCAGGCGCTCAGATACGCCGCGGTCGCATCGGCGTCAAGCGCGGGAAAGTGCTCCCGCACAAAGTGCATGCGCTCGCCGAAGGCCTCCAAGCCGTCCAGCCGCTTGGCGGAATATGGCACGTGCATGATGCTGTTTTCCCGCTGATAATAATAGTACAGCACCGCGTCGGTATAAGCGACGCGCCGCGCCAGTGCAAAAACACGGTAGGTCCAGAACTCGTCCTCATTGATTTTCCCGACGGTAAACGGTATTTGCCGCACATATGCCGCCTCATACAGCTTGTTGGTCGGCGTTTGCCTGCATTTGCGCCAGCAAATCAGCTCATGCAGCGCCTGCTGCGCCGAGAGCACCTCAAACGGCTGCCCGACAGGCTCCGTGCCGTCCCATGCCGGCAGCGCATCCCCGTCGCCGAAAGGAACAAGCCGGCATTCTGCGATCTGCGCGTCCCCGCGCTGCAAAATGTCATACAGAGAAGCATACATCGCGGGATGGAGCACATCGTCGCTGTCAACAAGGCCGATATAATCGCCCTGCGCCCGTGCCACCCCGGCATTTCTGGCGTCGGACAACCCGCCGTTTTCTTTATGTACAACGGAGATTCGCGCATCCCTTGCCGCCCAGCCGTCGCACAGCGCGCCGCTGCCGTCCGTGGAGCCGTCATCCACCAGGATGATCTCCAGCTGCGTATAGGTCTGCCCGACGATGCTTTCCACGCATCGGTCGAGATACGGCGCCACATTGTAAACCGGGACAATCACGGAAATCAACGGTTTCATTGTTTTTCTCCCTTCCCGCTTTTTTCGGACAGCCCGCGGTGCGCACGGCAAATCCTGCGATACAGCCCCGGCATGTGCAAAAGCATGCGGGCAAGCAGTTTTTCCCGGGCGCCGAGCAGATCAAAATCCTGCCGGTTTGCCTGAAGATTATGCAAAATCTGTTCCCGGTACGATTCAAACGCCGGATCGGGATCATAAATCAGATTGTTGTACATATGCAAATTGGTGCGCAAATATGCCGCGCGCGCCGCCTGCTCCCATTCGCTGCCCTGCGCGTCCTGCAAAATCAGTTCCTTCACCCGCAACGGATCTGCCACGCGGTGGACATTGAGCGCACAGGTGGAAGCGGAATTGCTGCGCTTGTAATAATGCAGCAAGCAGACATCCTCATATACCGTACGCGCCGCATCGCGGAACAGATAATAATTGATGAGCAAATCCTCATTGATGCGGATTTCCCGGTCAAATGCCGCACTTTCCAGCAAGCGGCACACCGCATCTCTCCGGTACAGCTTGTTGCAAAGCCCCGGCTCAAACGCGCCGGACAGCAGCCCCCGCACGCCCTCTTCTTTGCTCTGCGTGAGCAGCTTCCCCGTCCCGTAAAAATCCGTAATCCGTCCGTCCGTATCAATTCTGCGGCAGCCGCAATGGGAAATATCCGCCTGTGCGCGCAGCAGATTCTCCAGCAGACGGCGGTACATATCCGCGTCAACCGAATCGTCTCCGTCCACAAAGCCCACATAAGCGCCCTGCGCCGCCTCCACGCCGCTCATTCTCGCGGCGGAAACGCCGCCGTTTTCACGGGTGATTACCCGGACTCTGGCATCTTTTTCTGCATACGCGCGGAGAATTTCACCGCTGCCGTCCGTCGAACCGTCGTTGACTGCCAAAAGCTCCAGACAGGAATGGCTCTGGCCGAGAATGCTGTCCAGGCACCGGGGCAGATAAGGCGCGACATTATAAACAGGCACGACAACCGAAATCAGTTCCGTCTCCATGTTCAGCCGGTTCCTCCCCATAAATAAATCCCCAAAAGGTTGCTGCCATAGGTCAGC
>DBGFNI010000103.1:0-5253 GCA_048527645.1 Eubacteriales bacterium
AGAAAATATGCAAACAAAAACCCGCAAGACGGCATGGTCTTGCGGGTGAATTGATCTGAAGGGATTGTAAAGCAAACTTTCGCAGCCGGAAAAGAACGACGCGCTGCTTCGGTGGGTCAGTCAATATCGGATACGATGATCTCCGGCGGGACATCCAACAGCCACGGATTTTTGAACAGCTTGCGCATATATTTCAAGGCAGCTGCATAGTAGAAGCCGTCACAGATTCGCTCGTCCATCACAACCGTAAATTTGACAAATGAGCGGCGCGCGACATTGCCCTCCGGCGTTAGCTCATATGTATGTTCTTTGCTGCCGAAGGCAATGAAAATCGGGATATTGCCGAAATCGTACAGATGGTGATAAACGGGTGGGATCCCGAGAGAACCCATAGAAGTGATGAACATGGAACCGTGAAACGGACTCAAATTCACAAGCTTTTTCGGCATCAGTCCGAAATAGTCGAGAAAGCGAAGTGTATCAATGGCAAAACGCATCAGCAGACCCGGCAGCTTGTTGAGAATCGCGGCGGTCTCATCAAAATCACCGCCGGGAGCGGCACGGTATTCGTCGATAATGCGGTTCATGATCGCGACAACGTCCTGTGTTGTCGCGTCGGGAGTGAAGTGCGCTTTGATAACCGTGTCCGGGCTTTCCAGTGTCATTTCCTTTTTGATGGTCAGATTGACGATGATATCGCCGTCCCGTGTGAACACCTCCTGCCCGGCAATAAAGCGATTGATCGCGGGCATTTGGGAAACGGCGCGGATGTAGGCAGCGATGATGACATGCATCAGCGTGAGATTGCGCACGCCCTGTGCTTTTTTCTCTCTGAGATACCGATCGATCGGCTCCATGTCAATTTTGTCTTCAAAATAGTTAACCGACGTGTTTCGTGTTTTCATGATAAAGGGAGAAACGCGCGCCATGGGAGAATTGGTGCGTAAGCGCCGACCGTCGAAGCGGTCTCCCCATCTGCGCTTGCGTTTTTTCGGCTGCTGCTGTTTCACCTCGTCGGTTTGCTGCTGTGGGACGGTGTTCTGATTCACGTTTTTTCCTCCGAATGTCAAATCATTTTTTCAGACGAATAAGAAGAACAGATATATCTGCCGGACTGACACCGCTGATTCGCGCTGCCTGACCGATATTGAGCGGACGAAGCTCTGAGAGCTTTTGCTGTGCTTCAAGGCGCAGTCCGCGGATTGCACGGTAATCCAGATCGGGCGGAAGTGCAATTTGCTCCAGTTGGCTTTGCTTTTCCGCTTTGCTGCGCTCCCGTCGGATATACCCCTCATATTTGATCAGGGTTTGCGCGGCTTGCAGCCAGGCCGGCGGCAGGTCGGGGCGTGTTGGATCAATCGGCGTGAGCACTTCATAATTGAGTTGCGGCCGTTTGAGCAGTTCAGAGAGGCGCACGCCCGTTGTGAGCGGCTGCGTGCCGCACTGTTCCATGATGGCATTTAGTTGCGCTGTCGGCGGGACGGCTGTGCTTTTTGCTCGCTGCACCTCCTGCGCAATGGCCTCCTGCTTTTGCAGAAAGGCGGCGTAGCGTGCGTCGTCAATCAGGCCGATTTCGTGCCCGAGCGGCGTCAGTCTTGCGTCCGCGTTGTCTTGACGCAGCAACAGCCGGTATTCGGAGCGGCTGGTCATGATACGGTACGGCTCGCGTGTTCCCTTTGTAACCAAATCGTCAATCAGCGTGCCGATATACGAAGAGTCCCGCGTCAGAACGACCGGTTCTTTCCCCTGTATTTTTCGGGCGCAGTTGATACCTGCCAAAAGGCCCTGTGCGGCAGCCTCCTCATAGCCGGAGGTGCCGTTGAACTGACCCGCGCCGTACAGCCCCGCAATGTCCTTAAATTCCAGCGTGGGATAGAGCTGCGTGGGGTCGATGCAGTCGTATTCGATGGCATATGCCGGGCGCATCACGCGTGCATGCGCAAAGCCTTTGAGGGAATGGAGCATTTGAAGCTGTACCTGCTCCGGCAAGGAGGAGGAGAAGCCCTGAATGTACATTTCCTCCGTGTCCTCGCCCATCGGCTCGACAAATAACTGGTGGCGTTCTTTGTCTGCAAAACGCACGACCTTGTCTTCGATTGAGGGGCAGTAGCGCGGGCCGGTTCCCTCGATTTTCCCCGAATAAATCGGTGAGCGGTGCAGATTGTCCCGGATGATCTGATGGGTTTGCTCGTTGGTATATACAATATAGCAGGGTGTCTGCCGGATTTTGCGGTACGTCTCGGGATCTGTGCGGCTGGAAAAGGGCGGCTGATCGTCTTCTCCCGGCTGCAGCTCCAATTTTGAAAAATCAATGGAGGAGCGCAGCACGCGCTGCGGCGTGCCGGTTTTGAAACGCTGCAGGGTGATCCCCTCCCGGCGCAGTGCGTCGGACAGGTGCCGTGCGGGGAGCATGCCGTCCGGGCCGGAGTCGTAAAACACTTCTCCGACGATGACGCGCCCCTTGAGATAGGTTCCGGCACAGATGATCACGCCGCGCACCGACCAGCGCGCACCCAAGTGCGTTGTGATCGAATCGATACAGCGTTTTCCGTCCGCGCCTTCCTTTGTGGAAAAATCGACGATTTCTGCCTGAATCAAATGCAGATGCGGCGTTTGCTCCAGCGTCTTTTTCATGAGGACGCGGTAGTGCTGGCGATCCGCCTGAACGCGTTTGGAATGGACGGCAGCGCCCTTTCCCATGTTCAACATTCTGCTTTGGGTGGTGACGCGGTCAGCCGCGTATCCCATTTCGCCGCCCAGTGCGTCGATTTCGTAGACCAGGTGCCCTTTTCCTGTTCCGCCGATGGAGGGGTTGCAGGGCATGTTTCCCACGGCGTCCAGATTGATGGTGAACAGCAAGGTGTCGAGCCCGAGACGGGCGCAGGCAAGGGCGGCTTCTATGCCGGCATGCCCGGCGCCGATCACGGCAACATCCGCTGTTCCCGCGTCATATACGGTATAATCGCTTTTTTGTGTTTCTTGCTGAGTCATAGTTTATTCCTGTTCGCAGATTTGCAAAATGAGCCATCCGTCCTCGGCGCTGTGCGCGCAGATCAATCCGCCGGAAACGGTAGGCGGATTGTCAAACGCTGCGGGGAGGACAAATGCGCCGGTTTGATCAACCAGACCCCATTTGCCGTTGTATCTGACGGGAGTCAGCCCCTGTACGGTGGCGCGCGCGTCTTCAAACTGCGGCGGCGTGATCCATTCGCCGACCGCGTTCATCAGCCCCCATGCCCCAGTGGATTTGTTTTGCAGGACGCGGATGCCGTCATGATACCACACCAAGCGGTATCCGTTCGGCGGTGCGGAGGACACACCGTAGGCGTTGATCAGAATATCCCCGTCAAAGGTGTAGTAATTGTTGTAATAATAGCCCTCGTGCGGCGTGTAATGAATTCTGCGGCGAATGCGCAGCATGCCGTGATCAAAATAGAAGTGCCCCAGCGACTCCGTTCCCTCTGTGGTCGGCAGAATCAGGCTTTGCTTGGCTTCGATATCGTCTTCCCGCGCATAGGACTCGTTATACAGCACGGTTCCGTCAGAGCGGATGATATAGAGATCGGTTTCATCCAAGGCGACCGCGTATCCCTCCGAAAAGGCGAAAGCACGGGTGAAAACCGCGTCTGTCAGGTGTGTGCCGTTTGCGGCAAGATAGCCGAATTTGCCGTTTACACTGTAAATGGAGGTGCCGTCCTGTACGGCGCCTGTTTTTTCGACGCACATGGAGCGGTTGACCAACTGCATGGTTTCAGCCGCATCAACGGCAACGCGTTTTCCGTCCCGCAAAACGGTATAGCCGCCGTTTTCGGTGAAAACCGGATTTCCCGCCGCATCGGTCAGCGCGGTGGGGCTGACCTGCTCATAGGAAAGCGCACGCAGCACAGCATTGCCGGATGTGTCAAGCAAATCATAAGTGCCGTCTCCGCGGTCTGATACGATATAACCGCCGACGCTCTTCAGACGCGGACGCGGACGGGTTGCATCTGAAATGACGGTTTCATAGGCATCGCCCCGCACTTCCGGCAGCGCAGACAGCTGCACATCGCGATAGGCTTCTTCAGAAAGAGAATACGCCTGATTTTCGGCAACGGAGAGCGTCAGGGGGATCAGTGTCATGGAATCGGAAGAAAAGATTTCCGCGGTCGCAGCGCCCGCGTGATCAGGCAGCTGACGCAGAAATTCCTGCAAGTCGGCAAGGGCGCCCGTTTGATCTACCTCCAGATGCATCGAGGTCCAATGTTCCGCCTCCTCGGCGGGCGAAAGAGGCTGATCGGGGGCGGTGCTATTCTGTGTGTTATCCTGCGCACCGGGCGCCGTCGGACGGGTGACGAAAGATAAATCAAACTTTTGCTGTGCATATGCCACGGCGCCCGCGGTGAGCGCCGCCATGAGAAGCAGGCAAACAGCGCGCTGCACGGAGACATATTGGGGCTTAGCGCGAAATGCGTTCCACTTCTCGGAAAATCTGTTTTTTTGTTTCATAAATGTGATCTCCGTTCCGCTCTGTTGGCGGTATCTGTTCCATCTGTCCGTGCCGAAGAGCGCCGATGTGGGCTGCAATTGGTCTGTGCGCGATTTGCTATGAGGCAAGACGCCGGCCATCCGGCACTATTTGTGGTATTTTCCGCCTGCGGAATAATTCTTGGCGCGGTATAACTGTTCCAGCAGCAGCATGCGCATGAGCTGGTGGGGAAAGGTCATAGGGGAAAAGGAAAGCTTGAAATTTGCCGCCGCCTTGACGGAAGGATCCAGCCCGAACGAGGAACCGATGAGGAAAACGACATGACCGAACCCCGCTTCTACCGTTTGTTCCAGCTTTTTTGCAAGCTGTTCGGAGGAAAGCAGATTCCCCTCTATGCACAGCGCTGTGACATAAGAACGGGGCGGGATCGCCGCGAGAATCCGTTTGCCCTCCGCTGCCAGTGCGGCGCGGATTTGCGCCGGCGAGGGGTTTTGCGGCAATGGCTCTTCCTTGAGAACCCGGCTGCACACTTTGACATAAGCGCCGAGCCGCTTTTCGTATTCCGCAATACCGTCCGCGAAAAAGGGCTGCCGGATGCTACCGACGCTGATGATATGAAAGGTTTGCATGAAAAGACTCCTTTTTCGGTCTTTTGCTGCCAGCGGGCAGCAAAACGGCAGTGTGGAATAAACCATAATAAGTATACCCGCTTCCCACGGTTTTGTCAAGTATTGTATCGTGCCGCGGAACTTGACAGCCATGGCAATATATGTTAAAATATATTTAAG
>DBGFNI010000104.1:0-3307 GCA_048527645.1 Eubacteriales bacterium
ATTATACATTTACTAAAAAAAATATAGATGGATCACCTAATAAACAAATAAGCATACGCGTGTATGGGGATAGCATGCTGCCGTCGATTCGTTCTGGAGATGTTGTGGCTGTAAAAAAAGTAAAGATTTATACTGAGAATGATATAATTGTTTTTGAATATGGAACAGAGGGGCTTTTGGTTCACCGGATTGTGAAAATTGTTGGTGAAAGGTTTTTTGCAAAGGTGATAATGCGTATCGAGTAGAAGTGATTCGTTACAATGATATTGTAGGACGAGTTGTTGAAATAAAATCATGATGGTGAAAAAATGAATTCATTATTGTTGATGCTTCCATTTAATAACTAAATGAAAAACGGCTTGTTAATTTTGAGTTTTAATCCTCATTAAGTCATTAAGTGCAAAAAGGGGGGCGCCGAGTTGCCATTTGCGGTCACGCTGCTTGTCGCGGCATTGATTTTCATTTTCAGGTACAAAATAAAGTATTTGATTGCCAGAATCCGGCTGAAGCAAAAAGTAAAGTCGTTATGCAAAAAATATAATGCGGAACTTTTTCCCAACAAGCGTTTTTGGAATTGGGGAAATATTGCAGACGAAAAATGCGAGTTCTTTATTTTGAAAAACAAACATTTATATGCTGTAAAGCTGTGCGGAGCCAAGTCAAGAGGCACGATTGATTTTTACGACAACACGCATTACAGAACCAAGTCGTACGGTTTTCATCTTGCTTCTACCATTCATTCTGTACTTCCCGTGCAAAAGGAAAAACCTGCGTATAGGTTTCAATGCACAAGCAAGGAAAGAATTCAACAATATCCTAATATTCCGATTCTTTTAATGGTTCCCGAACCATTAAATATTTCTTACAGAAAAACAAATATTGGCAATGGCGACGATA
This sequence comes from Eubacteriales bacterium, assembly GCA_048527645.1. Taxonomy (GTDB): domain Bacteria; phylum Bacillota; class Clostridia; order Oscillospirales; family CAG-272; genus HGM12669. The sequence goes on from DBGFNI010000104.1 coordinate 898, forward strand.
TTGGTGAATGCAAATATTATAATTTGGCCGGAATCGAAGGCCTTATGAGCAATGATAACAATTCTTGAAAAAAGCAACAATTATATAATTCCATTTGTGAAATTTATACCATGCGACAGGCCTGAAAAATGTGAATGATGCGCAGGGTTGGACGATCTACGATTGCGTTAACGGATAAATGGGATTCGGCAGTCGGCGCCGACGGGAACGAAGAGTGGGAAAGGCAGCATTATGGCTTTTGGAAGGACATTGTCCGAAAAGCTTGCCGGCAGGAACATGTACGGCGCGATGATGAGAGACAAATAGCACAGGCAATCTGCTAAAAAATACATGGGGACGGTTTCGACTTTTTTGTGAGAAAGTCGGCCGTCCTCTTTTATTTCAGAAAAAAATGTGCTATAATACAACATTGAAATTCTAAATCATTCCCGCAGTTCGCGTAGTTCGCGAACAGGGAAAAAGTAACTGAATTCGTCAACAGACATTTTTAGCGATTTTTGCGTTGAAACAGAATATGCGTGTTGACGGTTTTTTTACCCTATAGGAGCTGTAATAAATTCGGAAAAAAGGAGGGTTTTGCAATGGATCATTTCAAACTGGTGTCTCCGTATAAGCCCACGGGCGACCAGCCGGAGGCGATAGCAAAACTCACCGAGGGGTTTGAAAAGGGGCTGAAAGAACAGGTCCTGTTGGGCGTCACGGGTTCCGGCAAGACCTTCACGATGGCGAATATCATCGCCAATGTCAACAAGCCGACCCTTGTGCTTGCCCACAACAAAACGCTGGCGGCGCAGCTGTGCAGCGAATTCCGGGAGTTCTTCCCGGAAAACGCAGTGGAGTATTTTGTCTCCTATTATGATTACTACCAACCCGAAGCGTATGTGCCGGGAAAGGATATATATATTGAAAAGGACGCGTCGGTCAATTCCGAGATAGACAAGCTGCGTCATTCGGCGACGAGCGCGCTCTTTGAGCGGCGCGACGTGATAATTGTGGCGTCGGTCTCCTGCATCTTTTCGCTGGGCGACCCCGAGGAGTACAAAAACCAGGTGCTGTCGCTGCGGCCCGGGATGACCTTCCCGCGGGACAGTATAATAAAGCGGCTGGTGGCCATGCAGTACGCGCGCAGCGACATAGGGTTCGACCGCAACAATTTCCGCGTGAGGGGCGACGTGCTGGAGATTTTTCCGTCAAACGAGGACCACGCGGCTATCCGTGTGGAGCTGTTCGGGGACGAGATAGAGCGCCTGAGCCGCATAGACACGGTGACCGGCGAGGTAGACGCGAGATTGCTTTATGCGCCGATATATCCCGCCACGCATTACGCCACAAACGACGAAAAGCGCACCCGCGCGCTTGAGGAGATAAAACGCGAGCTGGCCGAGCGGATAGAGTTTTTTGAAAAGCAGGGGAAGATGATAGAGGCGCAGCGCATACGCGAGCGCGTGTCGTTCGACATGGAGCAGATACGCGAGATAGGCTTTTGCAGCGGGGTCGAAAACTATTCCCGCGTGCTTGCGGGGAGAGAGCCGGGCAGCACGCCGTACACGCTGCTTGACTATTTCCCGCACGACTATATAATGTTCATAGACGAAAGCCATGTCACCGTACCGCAGGTGCGGGGCATGAGCGGCGGCGACACGGCGAGGAAGCGCAACCTGATAGATTACGGCTTCCGTCTGCCGTCGGCCTACGACAACCGTCCGCTGAATTTTGAGGAGTTTCTTGAAAAGAAGGGGCCGACGCTGTATGTGTCCGCCACCCCCGGCCCGTTTGAGAAGCAGCGCGCGCAGCAGACCGCCGAGCAGATAATACGTCCCACCGGCCTGCTTGATCCCGAGGTGGAGGTGCGCCCGGTCAGCGGTCAGATAGACGACCTGCTGGGCGAGATAAGGCAGCGCGTGGAAGCCGGCGAGCGCGTGCTGGTGACCACGCTGACCAAGAAGATGGCCGAGGACTTGACCGACTATCTGCTGGAACGCGGCATCAAGGTCGAATACCTGCATTCTGATGTGGATACGTTGCGCCGCGTCGAACTGCTGCGCATGTTGCGCGAAGGCAAGATCGATGTGATTGTCGGTATCAACCTGCTGCGTGAGGGCCTCGATTTGCCGGAAGTATCGCTGGTGGCGATTCTTGACGCCGACAAGGAAGGATTCCTGCGCTCCTATCGTTCGCTCATCCAGACCATCGGCCGTGCGGCCCGAAACGTGTCCGGCACGGTGATCATGTACGCCGACGAGACCACCGAAGCCATGCGGCAAGCCATCGACGAGACTGACCGTCGCCGCGCCAAGCAGATTGCCTACAACCAGGAGCATGGCATCGATCCCAAGCCCCTGATCAAGAAGATCAGCGACGTCAACGACATGCTCGCCAAGGAGGATGTGGACACCCAGACCTTGCTTGA
>DBGFNI010000105.1:0-3451 GCA_048527645.1 Eubacteriales bacterium
AAGGAGAAAAAACATCATGAAAAAATTATTGGCAGTATTACTCGCTCTCACGCTGGCGTGCAGCTTTGCTGCCTGCGGCGACGCAGACAAGGACAAAAAGGACGCCGGGAAAGACGAAGAGCAAACCGAAGCGGTAAAGACCATTGACGAATACATCACCGAAGAATACGAAGGCTACGAGCTTGCCGCTGCCGACATCGCGACCTTCTGGCGCGTCGGCGACGAACTGGTAAGTTATTCCCAGTCCGATTCCGGTTCCACCGGCTTGCATTTCGGTGCATCGACCCCCTCAAAGGACGACTTTGTCTCGATCGATGTTAATATTTACGTTGAACCGGATATGAAGGCATGGGTGGAAAAATACAATGTGAACTGGCCTGACGAGCAATTTGAAGAAGCTGAATTTATCGGTATGAAGGCATACAAGAGACCTTCCTCGCTCACCAACGGCGCTGTGTATGTACTGGAGTATGAAGGCGTCAGCGGAGCGTTCCTGGAGTTCAAGACCTCCTACGGTGACGAAGCCGATGCAAGCACGCTGGAAGCGTTTGCACAGGCAATCTGGGACAACATGATCTTCCGCGTAAAAGAATAAATTCACAAAGCCCCGCGGACGGATCGCCGGGGATGCGCGCACAGGCGCATCACCGGCGGGTGTCGTGGGGTTTTGCATCAGCACGTAAAAGAAAGGAGGGCGCCCTCTGCCAGATATGCAAACAAAAAAAGGTCTGCACAGCGTGCATTCCGGCAACCGCAAGCACGGTACCCTTTTCAGAAAGGCGGTGGCAGTGATGGGAATTTTGGCGGCTCTGACCGCTTTGTTCGGCTGCGCCAAAGCGCCGAAGCCGACCCCCGCGGCACAGCATACGGCATCGGATATCAGCGGGGTATCCATAGCCTGCACACATATGGACTTCAGTTACTCCTATTTCTTTGAGATCCGCCGGGAGGGGGAGACGTGGCTTTTTGACGCGGAATGCTTCACGCAGGATCATACGGTGCCGACGAGCTTTGAAAACCGCGAGGTCGGAAAAGACGAGGTTGACACGCTGTTGGGAATTCTGAAAGACAACGACCTGATTGCGTATGCGGAAAATTACAAAAAGCCGAGGGAGCCCCTCTATGAGGCCTTGGATGAAACAACATACACCTTTTCCCTGACCTTTTCCGACGGCAGTCAGTACCAAACATCCGGCTGGCAACAGGAGCCGGAGACATTTTTTTACCGTCTGGCCGAAAGCATGGCGTCCGATCAATCTTCCGATCAGACGCGCGACGACATTGACGGAATGGAACAGAATTAACACAAGGAGATGATGGAATGGCGGAATTACAGGAATACAAGTGTCCTTGCTGCGGCGGCGCCATCGCCTTTGACAGTACGATACAGAAAATGAAATGTCCGTACTGCGATACGGAATTTGAGATGGAGACGCTGGCAAGCTATGACAGCGCGCTCAAAGACGAACCGGCGGAAGCAATGCAATGGGAAAGCACCGGCGGCGCACAGTGGCAGGAGGGAGAGGCAGAGGGGCTGCGCTCCTATGTCTGCAAGTCCTGCGGCGGTGAGATCGTCGGCGATGAGAATACGGCGGCGACCGCCTGCCCCTTCTGCGGCAACCCCGTGGTCATGACCGGGCAGTTTTCCGGCGCGTTGAAGCCGGATTATGTCATTCCGTTCAAGCTGGACAAAAACGCAGCAAAGGCAGCGCTCAAGCGCCATTACGGCGGAAAAAAACTGCTGCCCCGCGTTTTCCGCGATCAGAATCACATCGAAGAGGTGAAGGGGATTTATGTGCCCTTCTGGCTCTTCGACGCCGACGCAGACGCCGACATCCGCTATCGGGCGACGCGCGTCCGCAGCTGGAGCGACAGCCGCTACAATTATGTCGAAACCAGCTATTACAATGTCACGCGGAGCGGCGACATCGGGTTTGACCACGTGCCCGTTGACGGCTCCTCCAAAATGCCGGATGAACTGATGGAATCCATCGAGCCCTTCGATTTTTCCGAAGCAGTGGATTTTCAGACGGCGTATCTCGCCGGCTATCTGGCAGACAAATACGATGTGGACGCAGCAAAGAGCATTGACCGCGCAAACGAGCGCATCAAAAAAAGCGCGGCAAATGCCTTTGCCCTCACCGTGCAGGGATACGACGCGGTGACGCCCGAATCCACCAGCATCCGCCTGCACAACGGGCAGACCCATTATGCGCTGCTCCCGGTATGGATTCTGAACACGAAATGGAAGGACAAAAAATACACCTTCGCCATGAACGGACAGACCGGGAAAATCGTGGGCGATCTGCCGCTGGATAAGAGCGCATACAAAAAATGGCTGATCGGTCTGACCGCTGCGGTGGGCGCTGCCGCGTTTTTCATGTCCTATCTGCTGTGGCTGCTGTAAGGAGGTGCCGATGATGAAGATGAAGAAACGGATACTGACCGTATTGTTTGCATTGATCCTTTGCGTGTCAGCGGTAATCCCCGCACTTGCAAAAGCCGGCGAAGCGACATATATCATTGACGGCGTCGGATTGTTAAGCGATGAGGAGCTGGACGCTTTGAATACATACGGCGCACAGCTGGCAGATGTCACCGACACCGGCATTCTTTTTGTTTTTGCCTTTACGGAAGATCTGAGTGATTATGTGTCGCAGGCAATCCTTGACAAAGGCGACGATCTGATCCTGATGATCGAGACGGACGAATACTGGGATATGTATCTTTACGGCGCGGCAGAGGATCTGCTCAGCGAAGACGACGTGGATGACTTAAGAGCGGCATATGTCGAAGGAACAGATTACTGTGACAGTATCGCTGCCTATATGTATGCGGCAGCGCAGCTGCTTGCACCGGACGCTGCACCGCGTTTCGGCGCAGAGGACACGACGGTTCGCGACCCCGAAGCAAGAGTGGTGGATATGGCTGCGCTCTTAAGTGACTCCGAGAAGTCCGCGCTGCTTTCCAAGCTGGACGAAATCAGCGAAAGACAGCAGGCAGACATCGTCGTGGTAACGGCAGAAACACTGGACGGAAAAACGCCGATGGAATATGCCGACGATTTTTACGATGACAACGGCTACGGCTTCGGTGAGGACCGGGACGGCGTGCTGCTGCTGGTCAGCATGGAGGATCGCGACTGGTGGATGTCAACCACCGGCTTCGGCATCACCGCGATCACGGACGCCGGTATTGAGTACATCTCCGACAAGTTTCTCTCGGATCTAAGCGACGGCGATTACGCGGAGGCATTTACGACCTATGCGGATCTTTGTGACACATTTTTCACGCAGGCAAAAACGGGCGAGCCGTATGACGCCGGCCATATGCCCAAGGAGCCGTTCAACGTTGTGCAGAGCCTGTTGATCGCATTCGTGATCGGGCTGGTCATTGCGCTGATTGTCACCAATTCGATGAAAAACAAACTGAAAACCGTGCGTTTTCAGGC
>DBGFNI010000106.1:0-7150 GCA_048527645.1 Eubacteriales bacterium
TCTTGAAAACTTTTTGTTTTTTCAAGTGTTTACTCTAAGGGGATTATATCAATCCGTCTTTTGCGGGGAATTGCTTTTGTTCGGTCAGCGGATACTACTGTTTTGGATTGCGCAGACCCTTGGGATATTTGTTTTTCAGCTTACCCTGTACCGCCTTGCCAAAGCCGGTGACGGTACCCGATACCGTCACGGCGGTATAGCCGTTCAGCGCGGGCGGGCAGAAAATTTCCTCACCGCGCAAAAAGGCGGACAGCGTCGGATCCTCCGGCGCAAAGTCCATGCTTTGCAGGCAGTCCTTTGCACGGCGGCACATGAAAGCGCCGTGACACGGCTGCAAACTTTGCCCGACGATTTGTGCAAAGGTGCACCCTGCGCGCAAAATTCCGAATTCCTCCCGCAGGGGCAGCGCTTCGGGTGACAGAAAAATATATTCTCCCCGCGGCACAAAGACGCCCCGGGGCGCGTCGGAAAAGCACGCCTCATACAGCGCTTGCGCCTGCCGCACAAGCGAAGGGGAGCGTGGGGGTGCTGTCGGAGATGCTTTTTTTCGCCGGCTTTGTGTTTTTTCACTGCTTGCGGGCGCGTCATCCCGCTTGCGCAAACGAGCGACAAAATGCCCCTCTCCGCCGTCCATCGGGTAAATGCGGCGTCCGGGCATACCGTTTTCCGCGGGCCTGCCGAAGGTGATCGAAGCGGGCAGATCGGGGGAAAATTCCGGATGGCGGAGCAAAAACGCCTCCACGGTTTCCTCATTTTCCTCCCGGGAAAAGGTGCAGGTCGAATAAACCAGCACGCCGCCCGGCCGAAGCGCCTGCGCCGCACTGTCGAGAATCTGCGCCTGCCGCTGCGCGCAGGCACGCGGCAGATCGGGCGTCCACTGCGCGATGCTCTGTGCATCTCGCCGGAACATTCCCTCACCCGAGCAGGGCGCATCTACCAACACCCGGTCAAAATACCCGGCCAGTCCCTTACATAAAATATCGGGATGACAGGAAGAAATTACCGCGTTGGATATTCCCATCCGCTCAAGATTGAACGATAAAATCTGTGCGCGGCTGCGAATGATTTCGTTTGCCCAGAGCAGTCCGTCATCGCCGGTCAAAGCGGCGATTTGAGAAGATTTTCCGCCGGGGGCTGCACACAGATCGAGAATCTTTTCCCCCGGCTGCGGATCCAACACCGTAACCGCACAGGAGGCGGAGGGCTCCTGTGAATAGAACATTCCGCTGTGGTGTGCGGCGAGCAGACCGACGTGCGCGTCGGGCGCCTCGTAGTTTAAGGGGGAAAAGAGAGTCGGCTCCGACGGCAGCGCAAAGGGCAGGGCACGGCGCAGTGTTTCCATGCTGCATTTCAGCGGGTTGTGTCGGATGCCGTGCCGGGCGGGACGATCCATTGTGTCCAGAAACGCTGTCATCTCGTCGCCGAGCAGGCGGTGCATGCGTTTCAGATAGGCTTCGGGGAGTTGTTTCATCTTACCTGCTTACCAGTTCTGCTTCAAAAAGTCGTAGTTGACTTTCGCGCTCTCAAGATTGGTGGTCGGACTGCTGTCCAGCTCCACGCACTGATAGCCGCGATAGCCGTTTTGCTTCAGAATGTCAATGATGCGGCACAGGTCAATCGAACCCTTGCCAAGCTCGCGGAAATTGGCATAGGGCGCCTGTGTGATGTCGTATTCGTCCGTCAGATAGAACGCGGCGTCGGCCATATCCTTGAAGTGCGTTGCGAAAATGCGCCCGACATATTTTTCGGTAAAGCGAACCGGATCAATCCGCGCGGCGCAAAGATGTGCAAAATCCGGGCAAAGCCCCACGGTGTCCGGGTCGGTGTTGTTGAGAATGAAGGCAAGATCGCTTTCATACATCAGCTTGGTGTTGTGATGCGGATGGATCGTCACCGTCATGTCATATTGCTTGGCGGTGTCGGCAAAGGCGGTGATGGCCTTCAGCTGCCGCGTCAGATCCTCCTCGTTTGCGGGGGTGCTGTCCCAGATGCCCTGAATCACCAGCCCCTTGGCGCCGGCGCGCGCAATGAAATCAATCTTCTCATACATATCCTGCACATCCCACATCGGATCGGGCTGCAGCATGAAATAAAAGCTGAACGCCGTCATGTCATAATGCTTCATCAAAGCGTGAAATTCCGCTTCATCATTCTGATACAGATTGACAAAGTCGCGCACCAGCTCAATGTTGTGAAAGCCTGCCTGCGCAAGATCAGATGCCGCGTTTTTCAGGCAGTCGCGGCTGTCAATTCCCCAGCTCCATTCGGAGTATGCAAATTTTTGATCGGAACTCATTTCAGATTCCTCCTGTGCGTTTGTGTTGCACTCATTATACACAAATTTGCCGAAAAAAGCAATACGCTTTGACAAACGACTTGAAAAAAGAAAAGCCGGACAGCATTTTTTGCTGTCCGGCTTGGGGTGATTTGTTTGGATAGATCCGATCGGTTGGATCAGTTCAGCTCGCAGCCCTCGCAGCTCTCGCTGTCACAGCTGCCGCATGCAGCGTCCACAACGCTGAAGGACTCGCCGCAGGAGGGGCAGGGGATATGCTCCGGATCGACGGAATCGTCAAAATATACCGTCTCGCCGCAGTGGGGACAGTCAACCTCGATGAAGTCGTCATCCTCGTCGTCTTCATCTTCGTACTCGTCGTCGCCGTACAGATACTCTTCTACATCGGCAAGATCGTCGTCCAGTTCTTCGACATACTCACTTACGGATGCGACCTCGTCGCCCAGATCCGTCACATCCATGGTCATATCGTCGAGCAGATCGACGATTGCACGGAGCAGCTTGCTTTCATTGGTGTCAGCCTCAAACTGCATGCCTTCCATCATTCCTTTGATGTATGCGATTTTTTCTGTCAAAGTCATCTTTGTTCACCTTTCCTTTCTAAACAAATAGATGATCAACTGCTTGATACAGGGAAGTACTTATGCGCGGGAGAGATACTCTCCGGTGCGGGTATCGATCTTGATCACGGTGCCCGCTTCGATAAACAGGGGAACCTTCACCTGTGCGCCGGTTTCCAGTGTAGCAAATTTGGTAGCGCCTGTTGCGGTATCGCCTTTGACGCCGGGCTCGGTTTCGGTGATGGTCAGCTCCACAAAGGTGGGCGGCTCAACAGAGAACACATTGCCTTTGTAGGAAACGATCTTGCACATCATTTCTTCTTTTACAAACTTGAAGTTGTCACCGAGCAGGTCCGCACCGACGGGAATCTGTTCGTAGGTTTCCATATCCATGAAGTAGTACAACTCACCGTCGTTGTACAGATACTGCATGTCGCGTCTTTCCACATACGCGGGCGGGAACTTGTCGGTGGGGCTGAATGTTTTTTCAACAATGGAGCCGGTGATCACATTCTTCAGCTTGGTCCGGACAAAAGCCGCGCCCTTTCCGGGCTTGACATGCTGAAATTCAATGACCTGAACGACCTGTCCGTCCATTTCAAACGTTACGCCGTTTTTAAAATCGCCTGCGATTACCATAGGATACCTCCGAAGATTTTGTTATTTCTGATATTTCTGAATGTCAGCCTGATTTCAGTCCGCTTCCATCCGTTTATTACAGTTTATTATACCAAATATAGCGCCTGTTTGCAAGTACGGCGCATGCTTTTTACATTTTGTTCATATATCAATTTGCACAAGCTGTTTGGGGCTGTGTGTCAGATTGCGTATTTCGCCGTTTTGCACCGTGATCATGTCCTCAATGCGGACGCCGTATTTTCCGGTGAGATAGATGCCGGGCTCCACGGTGACCACATCGCCCTCGGAGAGCAGCATGCTATCCGGCGCGGCGGGGGAAAAGACGGGACTCTCGTGAATGTGTAGCCCGACCCCGTGCCCCAGCGCGTGCCCAAAGCACCCTGCATAGCCGGCGCGGTCGATGACCGCTCTTGCCGTGCGGTCGGCTTCTGCACAGGACATGCCGACATGCAGCGCCTCCAGTGCCGCGTTCTGCGCTTCGAGCACGGTGCGGTATACCCGTTCCATCTCGCTGTCGGGCGCCCCCAGACAAACGGTGCGTGTCATGTCAGAGCAATATCCCCGGTATTTACAGCCGAAATCCATGGTGAGAAAGCCGGGCTGCAGCAGGCAGTCGCGCGGTACGCCGTGGGGCAGTGCGGAGGCGTCGCCGCTGACGGCAATCACGTCAAAGGACAGCCCCTCGGCCCCTGATCGCCGCATGAAAAATTCCAGCTCCAGCGCCACCTGCTTTTCGGTGACATGCCCCGCGTTTTCCCGCAGAAAATCCAAAATATGAAGGTATGCATCGTCGGTGAATTTCTGCGCGGTGACGATCGCTTCGATTTCATCGGGCGATTTTCGGCGGCGCAGACGGCTGATCAGATCGCCGATCGGCGTGAGTGTGATCTGCACGGCGGACATGTGGCGCTTCCATTTTTCCAGATCCGCCACCGTCAGGTGCGCGTCCTCAAAGCTGAGGCGGGAGACACCGCTGCTTTGGAGAAAGGCGGCGATTTTCTGCGGCGCGGTGAACGGTTGAACGGTGAAGGGGGTGTGCCGCATGGCGTTTTCCGCCGCCTCAATATAACGAAAATCGGTGAACAGATATGCCGCCTCCCGTCCGATTGCCACATACCCGTCCGCAAACATAAAATTTGTGAAATAATACTGATGCACGGGGTCGGTGAGCAAAACGGCGTCCGTATCCTGCGGCAACACGCTGCGCAGACGCTGCAGCGGCGTTTGACCGGGAGCGCTTTGCGCAAATGCCTGATGTTCTGATTGCATGGTTTGGTCCTCTCTTTTTGTCCGGATGATACGGAAATGTGTTATTCGGAATCTTCCACGGGGCTGATTTCCAGCACGAGGTGATTGCGCTCTGCGTGTGCACCGCGGATTTCCACCAGATAGTCAAGCTCAAGCCTGCCGCCGTCAAGGGACAGGCGGTTGTCCATGGAGACGGTATACACGCACAGGGAAAAGGGCATCACCCCGGTGTCATAGGTGGTGATGTGCCGCCGCCCCATGGTGAAGGTCAGCGCGGTGCTCACGGTCCCGGTGCGCAGCATGGTGATCTGCCAGGGGTTGTCCCGGTCAAAGGACAGCGTGGTGGTGGAGCCCTCCATGCCGGTCAGCTCGGTTTCCTCGTAGGAGACGGAAAACCGCGTTCCGTCCTGCTCTGCAATGCCCTGCGCGAATATTTCAAAGGTTTCGGTTTCCTGTGTTTCCTCGGTGTCAAAGGAGTTTCCGAAATCCACCTCGTCAAAATCCCGTGTGACCTGTTCAAACAGCTCCGGCGCGCCGGTGTCCTGCTGCTCGGTGATCAGATGAATGGATACACGCTGCTTCATGATTATGCTTCTCCGTTTTGTATTGTTTGATTCGGCAGATCGCGGGATATGCCGCACAGCTCCCGCACAACCTCGCCGCCGAGCATCAGACCCGCAACGGCAGGGACAAAGGAGACAGAGCCGGGCACCCGGCGCTGCCCGTCTGCTGCGCCGTTTTTGAGGGGCGCACGCGGCGGTTCTTTGGAATATACGACTTTCAGGTGGCGGATGCCGCGCAGGCGCAGCTCCCGGCGCATCACGCGCGCCAGCGGGCACATCTGGGTTTTGGGCAGATCGGCGATGGCAAAGGCGCCGCCGTCCAGCTTGTTTCCCGCCCCCATGGCGGAAATGATAGGCGTGCCGGCGGCACGCGCCTGCACAATCAGCTCGACCTTGCTTGGTACGGAATCAATCGCGTCGATGACATAATCGTAGTCGGAAAAACAAAAGGTGTGCATATTTTCCGCCGAAAAAAATTCTGGGCGGCGAATGACCGCAGTTTGCGGAGATATGTCGGCGATGCGCGCCGCCGCCACGTCAACCTTGCGCATGCCGACAGTGGAGTGCAGCGCGATGATCTGCCGGTTGATGTTGCTGAGACTGACGGTATCATGATCCACCAGCGTCAGCGTGCCGATGCCGCAGCGCGCGAGCGCTTCCATGGCGTGTCCGCCGACGCCGCCGATGCCGAAGATTGCCACATGGCACTGCCGCAGCCGCTGCATGGCCGCGTCGCCGAGCAACAGTTCTGTGCGGGAAAAGGGTGTTTCCATAAAGCGTTCTCTTTTCTTTTATGTGAATGGATGCGATCCGCGCGGGAGAGCGATGCACGCCGCTTTCGGATATCACAGCAATATCATAGCACATTTTTTTCACAAAAGAAAGACCCCCGGGTGAATATTCTGCACAAAAACGGTATGACAGCCGGGGGACGCCGGGTGGCGGTGTGCCCGAGAAAAACGGGTTTAGCTGCCGCAAGGAAAAAATCCCCGGTTTTGACGGGGATTTTTTCGGGTTATTCTGTTGGGAATTACGCGGTATGGGCGTTTATTCCGCCTTGGTTTCTGCAATGTCCTCAAACACGTCGGCGTCTTCACCGGCGGGGTCAATATAGCTTAAGGGGTCCACAGGCGTGCCGTCTACGGACATTTCAAAGTGGAGATGATGCGTGTCTGCGCTCTCCGTGATCATGCTTTGCCCCACGCCGCCGAGGGTTTCTCCCTCCATGATTGCCGCGCCGACAACAATGCTTTTCGGCAGTTCGGGGGAAAGATTGCAATAGCGGCTGCGCAGGCCGTTTCCGTGGTCAACCAACACGCAGGTCCCGTCAAAGGGGTCCTCCCAGACGTTTTCAATCACGCCGTCCGAGCAGCAGACGACGGCGGTTCCCACCGGGGCATAGATGTCAATGCCGGTGTGCACGCGATAGTCGTTCATGGTCTGCGAATAAGTGGCGACAGAGTCGCTGAACGTCTTGGAGACGGTTCCGCCCACGATGGGCATGGAATACGTGGGTACCAGTGAGACGGTCGGCTCCGCGGGCGCCTCGGTTTCGGTGGCGGCGGGCTCGGTCTGTGCCGGCAGTGCGGCGTCTGACCCGGAGCTCAGATCCGGGATTTTCTCAGTGACGGTGATCGGGCGCGTCGCCTGTTCGGTTGCTTTGGGTGCGGCAGATTTTTCTTTTTTATCGCCGATGGCGGTACTGAACAGAGAGATGCAGAATACGCTTACGACGACGATGATCAGAATTGCATACAGAATGGCTGTGATCCGCCGGTTTTTTTTCAATGTGCTCATTGTTTTTCTCCTTTGCATTTCATGTATGTTTTTTGTCGGCATGTCTA
>DBGFNI010000107.1:0-6352 GCA_048527645.1 Eubacteriales bacterium
TTTTTTGTTTTATCTTGCTGGAGGGTTGCTTCCGGTGTGATACAGAGGGTGATTCTTGCTTGAGACGATATCAAACAGAGACCTTTGCCTCTGCTTTATCGGCTCTTCTGGAATACACGGACAGACCGCCGCTGTTGGCGTCGTTGACGGCATTCATGCTGTCTTGCATCTTTTCCACCACTTCGTCCGTGATGCCGCTTCCGCCTTTCTTTGTCGCGGAAATGACGGTTGCAAATGCCTGTGCCATGGCAATGTCGGACTGCTCCTCGCGCTGTTCGGCGACCGACTTGCCGAAACCGAACAGCGGTTTGCTGTCGTCATTTACGCCGAAGATATGGTCAAAGTGCTGCTTTGCAATATGTGCATACTCTGCCTCATGGCGTTCCCGGTTGGAAAAGCAGATCTTCAGCTCATCCCGGATATAGGGGTGCGGGCGCAACGCCGGGTTCTGATTGGTCAGATCGGTTTTGGTTCCCACAAGACGGACGATCAGACCGCCCTCATCAAATTCCGGCGGATCGTTTTCGTTTTCGCCCTTTGTCTCCGTGTAATATTCCTCATAGCTTGCAACCTGGTCATAGCGGAAGAGCTCCTTCATCTTGCCTCTGCCGCTCACCCGGTCATCAATGATGCGGAACATCCCGAGCTCGTCGCAGAACTCGATGCCGCTCCCGTTGGGATTCGGATGGCAGGACAGCTTTTTCGCCTTTGAAAACACCTGGTCATACAGCTTTTGCTGGCGCTCCATATACGCGATATGCCCCTTGACGTCATCCACCGTCATGCGGCTGAGCCGCACATATTTGGAGCATTTGTTGCCGCATTCGTCACAGATGTACTGTTTGTCTTGCAGCTTCGTGCGGCGCATGACGCCGCATTCTTTTCCGCAAAGCACGCATGCCTGCTTGCTGAACAGATTTTTGAAAAATCCCATACTGCATTCTCCTTTTGTTATTGTTGAGATTCTGTGGTAAAGACGCTGCAACGGCGTGATCAGACCTTGTCTCCGTCATCAAAGAGGTCGCCGCATTCCGGGCAGAATTTCGGCGGGTGGTGCGGGTCTTGGGGCTCCCAGCCGCACTTGTCACAGCGGTAGAGCGGAGCGCCCTCCGGCTTTTTCGCGCCGCAGTTCTGGCAGAATTTGCCCTTGTTCACCGTGCCGCAGGCGCAGGTCCAGCCGTCGGCGTCCGCGGGCTTGGCAGCGCCGCACTCAGGGCAGAATTTGCCGGTTGCGGTTGCGCCGCAGGCGCATTTCCATGCGCCCGGCTGTTGCGGTTCCGGCTTCTTTGCGCCGCATTCGGGGCAGAACTTGCCGGTTGCCGTCGCACCGCAGGCACACTTCCAGCCCTCCGCCGCCGGCGCCGCGGGAGCAGCCTGTGCTTGCTGCTGCGGCTGCTGTTGCTGACCCATGGCAAAGAGGTTTTGCGCGTTCATGCCGCCGGCGTTCATCGCCATGCCCATGCCCATAAAGCCTGCCATCGCGCCGCCTTCATTGGCTGCCGCCGCTTTCATCGCGTCTGCCTGTGCGCCCACAAGCGTTGCGCCTGCCATGGACGGATCGCGCATGACCGCAGAGCGCTGCAGCTGTTTGATCATTTCCGCGTCTTCCTCCGGCAGCGTAACAGAGCCCAGTGCGATGCTGACAACCTTCAGACCGCGCAGCTCGCCCCATTTTGCGCTGAGCGCCGCGTTCATCGCTTCTTCCAGCTCGGCATTGTGCGATACAATCTGATTGGGGCGCAGCTCCAGATCGGAGAGCTTGCCGAATGCAGGCTGCAACGCGCTGATAAACTCGGTTTTCAGCTGTCCGTCCAGCTCCTCGCGGGTGTATTCCTGCTCCACATTGCCGCACACATTGGTGTAAAACAGCAGCGGGTCAGCAATTTTGTACGAATACACGCCGGAACAGCGCACGGAAACATCCACGTCCAGACCGATTTTGGAATCCACCACGCGGAAGGGGATGGGATTGGGCGTGCCGAACTTGTTGTCGATCAGCTCCTTGGTGTTGAAATAGTACACACGCTGATCCTTGCCGGTGTCGCCGCCGTAGGTAAAGCGCTTGCCCACGGTCTTGAAGGTCTCCTTGATGCTCTCGCCGAGATTGCCGGCGAAGATCGACGGCTCGGTGGAGGCGTCGTAGGTGAATTCGCCGGGCTCGGCGCAGACCTCCACGACTTTCCCCTGCTCGACGATGATCATGCACTGTCCGTCGGCGACGGCGATGCCCGATCCGTTGGAGATGATGTTATCGTTGCCCTTGGTGTTGGAGGATCGTCTGCTGACGCGTTTTTGCCCTTTGGTGACCATGACCTCCTTGCCCATTGCCTCGCAGTAGAAAAATTCCTTCCACTGGTCGGCAAGGGTACCGCCAAGCGCGCCGATTCCTGCTTTGATCAGTCCCATAAATGTTTGCTCCTTTCGGTTGTCTGTGATAAATCATTTTGTGTGATACGATGGAAAAATGCTTCCTTTGCCGGGATGCTTATGCTTTGCGGTAGCGGTAGAGGAAGGTCACGATGTGTGCGCGGGTACACTTCATATCCGGGGCAAAGGAGGTGGGGCTCATGCCGTCGGTGATGCCTTTTTCCACTGCCCACAGAACGGATTGATAGTAGTACGCGTCCGCCTTCACATCCTTGAAGGGATTGGTGCTGCTACCGGGTGCGGGCTTTCCTGCCATGCGCCACAGGAAGGTGACGGCATGGGCGCGGGTGCACTGCATCTCCGGGGCAAAGGAGGTGGGGGTCACACCGTCAGTGATGCCTTTTTCCACTGCCCACAGAACCGCTTTGTAATAATATGCGCCCTCCTTCACATCCTTGAAGGGATTGGTGCTGCTGCTCGGCTCCGGGCTTCCCATGGAGCGCCACAGGAAGGTGACGGCATGGGCGCGGGTGCACTTCATATTCGGCGAGAAGGTGGTCGGCGTGGTTCCGTCGGTGATGCCGTTTTCCACCGCCCAGAGCACGGAATCGTAATAATAGTCGCTCTCCTTCACATCCTTAAAGGGATTGGAGGTGCTGTCGCCGGAAACGGTGAAATCGTAGTGAACGCAGAGGGTGTCTGCATAGATCATATCGACAACGGCGGGGGTGCTGTTGACGGTCGCGGTCGCGTTGGGAGCAAAGACCTTCCCCTCTGGCGTGTTCAGATCGGCCATGAGGCGGTAGGTTTTTCCCGCTTTGAACCGGTCGGTGTCCTCCAGACGGACGGCGCCGTCATCGCCATCGAGCTGCAGCCAGGTGTAGACGCCGCTGAGATTGGCTTTCGGATCGGCTTGGGAAACCGTCATGCCGTCGGTGATCGTCTGGGTTGTGATCCCGGCGCTGTAGACGGTGTGGTCCTCTCCGGCACGGAAATACATATTCACGGTGAAGTCTTTGTGCGCGCCCGTGGAGGGATCATAGTAAATTGTATCGTTCTCGTCTTTTGAATATACGCTTGGGATGCTGGCGCCGTTGGCGTTCACCGTGAAATCGTCTTCCGAGGCATACATGTAAAAATCACTGTCCGAAAGACCGAAGGTGACCGCGCAGGTATAGTTGTGTCCCTCCAGGAAGGTGTCGCCCTCCTGCATATCAATCCAGTCCCAGTTACCGTCCGTGCCGTTGTCTGCCCAGTAGATGTCCTCGATCGTTATGATATCGTTGGGCTTTTGAGACCAATTCTCAATGCTGAGCATGAAATCGTCGATGCTTTTGCCCGCAACCGGCTCATTGTAGCGGAAGGAAACCTCATTGAATTTATAGGTTGCAAAATAATGATCAATGTAGAACCATATGGAGCCGTCAAAGTAATCGTAGTACGTTGCCTGCTTACCGTTTATGGTGGCTGTCACGGTGTTGCTCTGCGGGTCGGGGAAGGCATAACCCTCTTCCGGAATAAAGCCCACCACAATCCGGCACGAATCATCGACATTGATTTCATCCGCGTCGGTGGCCTCGTACAGTCCGAACACATCAATGTCCACCGTATATTTATCGGGAGCTGCCGCAACGCCGGACTTTGATCCGTAGGAGGTAAACGGCTCAAGATCGTTCACGGTGGCGCCGGCACTTGACAGCGGCTGTGCCGCGACAAAGCTGTAGCTGTAATAGATCTGTGTGCGGTCACTGGAGACGGAATCATAGCTTGCTTTCAGATTTCTGTTGAAGTACACCTTCAACTGATCTTCGGGGGCAAAAACGTAGCCGCTGTTCGCCTTGATGCCCGCTGTGAAAACATAGCGCTTGCCGGTCTCAAAGACGTCGGAAGAGGTTAAAGCCTTTCCGTCTGTTTCGTTGTACCATGCGGTGCTGTTCACTTCGCACTTGCTGCCAAGCGACGTCGAGCAGGAGAAATCCGGTCTTGCTCCGCCGATCGGCTGATCGACCCAGGTTGCCGACACACGGTAGATGCTGTTGAGATTCTGAACTGCCAACCGGAAGGCGTATCCGCCGTAGCGCATCACACTGTCGCCGTAGCACAGCTCCAGCATAAATGCGGGTTGCAGAGTGCCTGCTGTTTGCGCGGCAATCGCGTGATCCACAGAGCCGATGCCGTCTGTGACGCTCGGCGTTACGTACCGCCATTCGCCGCCCTTATTGTCTCTGATCTTGCATTGATACCGGAAGCCCAGCGCCTGCATTTCCTGGGGCAGATCCTCGTAGGTCCAGGTCAGGGTATTGTTGGTTCCCGTATTGCAGGTTCCCCGCAGATCTTTTCCGAGATTTGTGCCGTTGAGGCTCACATCTTTCATCGAGCAATAGGTGTTGCCGAGAATTGCGAAAAATTCCGTATCCTCGTCTGCCAGGTCACCCAGGGTGATCTGTGACGCGGTCTTCGGCTTTCCGTCCAGAACCAGCGAGCACTTCGGATCTGTCATCTTTGTCAGATCCTTTTTGTTCAGGTAAGGAGATCCGTCATTCATATAAATGAAGCTTTTTGACGAAAAGTTGACAGGTCCCACATATATGCCGCCGTTCAGCATGGGAGCGATGAAATAATCAAACTTTACATCATTGTCGTCTCCCTGCCAGAATCGGTCAAAGTGTCTGACCGAATATCCGTTGTCGGAGATGAATATGCCGTCATTGATTGTGAGATCTTCTCCGTATTTGTACTTTTCATAGTATTCGCTTTCAGGGTCAGCATATGGGGTGTTGCAGGTATAAATCGACTCGATTCCGAACGCGGCAAGGTCTCTGGCGCCGAAGTTGTCATTCTTAACGGTTACGCCGTCGCAGTAAGCCTCATACCGTCCGCCGTTGACCTCGGTTTGGATGTTGGTGACCACGACCGTGCCTCGGTAGCGCACCCGGTCACCCACAGATTTGGTTCCGTTGCTGAACTTCACTGTGTCGCAGTTCATCTTGTAGTTGCCGCCGTCAAATATTGTCTTGCAGACCCAGTAGCCCGTTGACTGCTCAATATAGGTATATTCGCCGTTCAGGTAACCCTCTACCCAATATGTATTGACATAATCCACATGGAGTGCGGCAAGCTGGCTGTCCTTCCATTGGCTGATGTCAAAATCAATTCCGCCGCCGCCTGCCGAATCCTTGAATTTCAGGACGGTTTGCTTATCCTTGATATAATGATTCGGATATACCTTGAATTCCAGAAAGCTTTCCAGCTCGCTGTTCTCGTCCTGCGGCAGATCCGCTGCGCCGCGCAGCGTATGACCGTTGAAATCAAGCGTTATATTTCTCTTTACACTCAACATTACCATATGCCGGGTGTTGCGGGGCAGATCGTAGGCGTTCTGATACAAATCGCTTTGGAGCCTGACAGTAATATTCTCCGCAGCCATCGGGGACATATAGCCGGCATTCGCTTCGCTGAAAGCGTCCTTCAGTTCGCCCCAGGTGCTGACGTCAATGATCTGTTCATCCTTGTGAAATGCGTACATTGATTTCTGGATAATGCGCGACTCCGGTTCGTTGGCGTAAAAGCCGATGTTGCCGGCTTTCTCTTCGTTCACGGTCGCTGCAAGCTCTTTACGGTCCTTGAAGGAATAGCCCTCCTCCGGATAAAGCACGATCTCAATGGTATATTTCGATCCTGCAACGAATGTGTCGTCCTCATCCACCATTGTATATGAGGAATCAAACCAGAAGACCTCATCAATGTAATATCCGCAGCCCTCCGGTATGATACAGTCATATTTGGGGGTTTCTCCTTCGACGGGCGCTACAACGCCGGTTATCTCAACATTTTCGATAACCGTTGTAGCGTCAGCCGACGCCGTGACGGGGAGCAGCCCCGCCATCATGACCAGTGTCAGCAGCAGACTGACGATTTTTGTTGCTGTGCCGGTTCTTTTGTGTTTCATAAGTATCCTCCTTTTATGATATCGCATTGTTTTGAT
>DBGFNI010000108.1:0-6365 GCA_048527645.1 Eubacteriales bacterium
AAACAACATGAAGCAATTTCCCAATTACCGTAAAGTTCTGACCGTGCAGGATATTTCCTGCGTCGGACAATGCTCCATCACCGTGGCGCTCCCCATCCTTTCCGCTTGCGGCATGGAGACCTGCATTTTGCCCTCCGCCGTCCTCTCCACGCACACCGGCGGCTTCAGCGGCTATACCGTGCGCGATCTGACCGACGATATCCCCGGCATTGTCGCGCACTGGAGAAAAGAAAACATCCGCTTTGACTGCATATATACCGGGTATCTCGGCAGCACCAAGCAAATCGGATATGTGCAAGAGATTCTCGCCACCATGGGCAAGGAAAACTGCCTCAAGGTCGTTGACCCCGCCATGGCGGATAACGGAAAGCTGTATTGGGGCTTTGACGACGCATATGTTGCGGCAATGCGTCCGCTGTGCGCCGATGCCGATATTATCCTGCCAAACATCACAGAAGCCGCGTTTCTCACCGGCATCCCGTACCGGGAGAACTATGACGAGGCGTATGTGGATGAAATTTTGTCCGCTCTCACAAAAGTCGGTGCAAAAACCGTCGTGCTGACCGGCATCGGTTTTGCCCCCGATCAAACCGGCGTGATGGTGTATGAAAACGGCGAGAAGAGGCATTATATTCATAAAAAGCTTGCGCAAAGCTGTCACGGTACCGGGGATGTCTTCGCATCCGCTTTTACCGGCGCTGTATGCTGCGGCAACAGCGTCTGGGACGCAGCCCGTATCGCAGCGGACTATACCGTTACATGCATGGAAAACACCGTGGGTGATGAAACACACTGGTACGGCGTGAAATTTGAAACCGCTTTGCCGGATCTGATGAAAATGCTCGGAAAATGAAATATTTTCCGGCAAATGCTTGACTTTCCGGCGGCAATCTGATACAATACCTTCTGTTCTCAACCGTGGGGGAGTAGTAGGCGTTTCGCATAAGCGAGGCGTAGCCTTGTCAACAACACTGATGCTTTGATTCATCTGGCAGGCTTTCATTTACGAGACTCACGGGCCATGCGCTTGCGGTGCCCGTGTGTTTCAATGCTATTGAAAAAAACGGGTACGGCTTTTTCCGTATCCGTTGTTTTTTTGACGCCGCGGCAATTCTCATTATTGGAGGGAAAAATATGCTCATTCCGATCCTACTGTTTTTACTCGGTCTGGTGCTGCTGATCAAAGGCGGCGACTGGTTTGTGGACGGTGCCAGCGGCATCGCCAAGCGCTTCGGCGTGCCCGATCTGCTCATCGGCGCCACCGTGGTATCCATCGGCACCACGCTGCCGGAGGTGATGGTTTCCGCCAAAGCGGCATGGGGCGGCAACGGCGGAATTGCTTACGGCAACGCCATCGGCTCCATCATCTGCAACACCGCGCTGATCGCCGCGCTCACCATCGCCATCCGCCCGGCAAAAGCCCAGCGGCGCACCCTGATTCTGCCGCTTTCCTTTTTCTTTGTTGCCGCAGCGATCTATGTGCTGACCGCATACACCACCGGCGTTTTTACCCGCGCCGTCGGTATTGTACTGCTGCTGCTGTTTGTGGCATATATCATCGCAACGGTCATGCAAATGAAGAAAAGCGCCGGCGGGAATCTGTCCCAGACGCCCGCCGACCTGACGGATGCCCCGGCAGAAAAGCCCGCCCGCACCTGTTTGGACATTCTGCGGCTGATTGTCGGCGCTGTGCTCATCGCGGTGGGCGCATCCCTTTTGGTCGATAACGGAATCATCATCGCACAGAAGCTGGGCGTGCCCGCTTCTGTCATCGGGCTGACCTTTGTCGCACTGGGCACCTCGCTGCCGGAGCTGGTCACGGCGATCACCGCGCTTGCAAAAGGGCACGGGGCGCTGTCTTTGGGCAATATCATCGGCGCAAACCTTTTCAATCTGGTATTGGTCAGCGGCGTCGCCACCACAATCTCGCCCTTCTCGCTCCCCGCAGAGCAGACCGTCACCATCGGCGGCAACGCGGTCAACGCCTCTCTGGTCATTGACATCCCCGTCATGCTGTGCGTCATGCTGCTGCTGGCGCTGCCCGCACTGCTGCGCGAAAAGCTCTATCGCTGGCAGGGGATTGTTCTGCTCGGCATCTACGCCCTTTTCTGCACGCTACAATTCATTCTGTAAACCAAAGCATGTCAAAAACAGCAGGACGGCTGCCTATATACGGGCAGCCGTCCTGTTTGATATAGATTGCCTCAAAGCTTCGGATCAAAAGCGGGCATCAGCTCGAGCTTAAACTGATTGATTTGATGCAAATGATCAATGCGCGCTTTTGTCTGCGCGTTCTCAATCTCGCCCGTGCGGATATACCGATCCAGCTCTGCATAGGTAAAGCCCAGATTATCCTCATCGGTCTTGCCGCACAGTCCGTCAATCGGGACCTTGTCCACAAGCTCCGCGGGCAAGCCGAGCACTCTGCCGATCTGCTTGACCTCCTGCACGGTCAGATGGCACAGGGGGCTGAAATCGCCTGCTCCGTCGCCGTAACGGGTTGCATATCCGACCCAATCCTCAGACAGGTTGCAGGTGTTCGCGACGCGTCCGTTGTGGCTCTGCGCCACCGCATACAGCGCAGCCATGCGAATTCTGGGCGGCAGGTTTGTCGTGCTCTGCACCGAGAGCGGAAACGGCATCGCATTTTTGAGCCCCTCGACCGCCGCCTGAATATTCACTTCAAATGACTGAATGCCCAGATGCGCGACCAGCAGCTTGGCCATATCAATATCGTGCTGCTCACCGCACGGCATCAGCACGCCGATCACGCGCTCCTTGCCCAGCGCCTCCACGCACAGCGCCGCCGTGACAGAACTGTCCTTTCCGCCGGAAATACCGACCACCGCGTTACAGTCCGGCCCGTTCTTCGCAAAGAAATCCCGAATCCACGCAACGCATTCGTTTTTCACCTTTTCAGCCTGAAACATTGATTGATCACCTCTTCATTCACAGCGGGCGCGCCCGTTTCGGTCTTTCGCTCCGCTTGTCGATTATTATAGTATGCTTTTTTGTCTTTGTCAATGTTTTCACACAAGCGGCGCGATTGTTTTCATTTTCCCGTTTTTTTCGTCACATATTTGCCGCGAAATGCATGCCGTTTTTCTCCCCGGCTGTGAATACTGAAAAAGAAACAGGAAACGCCGTGTGCGTTTCCTGTTGTTTTTGTTGTACAGGATGCGGCAACGCCGCGCATTGCGGGGTGCGATGTCTGCAAACACCGCAGTTATTCCAGCACAACCTTTTTGAAATTCTTTTTTCCGCGCTTGACGAGAATTCCCTCACCGCGCAGCTGCTCTGCCGCATATGCCGTCTTGACATCCGACACCTTTTCGCCGTCAACGCTCACGCCGCCCTGCTCGACCGCGCGGCGCGCCTCGGAGCGAGAGGAGACCAGACCGGCCTTAACCAGTATGCCGAGAATGTCGATCGCACCGTTCCCAAGATCCGCTTCTGTGAGCTTCGCCGTCGGCGCCTGCGCGCCGTTGCCCGCGCCAAACAGCTTATGGGATGCCTCTTTCGCCTTTTCCGCTTCTTCCTCGCCGTGCACCAGCTTGGTCAGCTCGTATGCGAGAATCTCCTTGGCGGTGTTGAGCTGACTGCCCTCCCACCGATCCATCTCGTCGATCTGCTCCAACGGTAAAAACGTCAGCATACGGATGCACTTGAGCACATCGTCGTCGCCCACGTTGCGCCAATACTGGAAAAAGTCAAAGGGTGAGGTTTTGTTCGGGTCGAGCCAGACCGCACCGCTCTGCGTCTTTCCCATCTTTTTTCCCTCGGAGTTGAGCAGCAGTGTGATGGTCATCGCTTCCGCAGACTGATTGAGCTTGCGGCGGATCAGTTCTCTTCCGCCCAGCATGTTCGACCACTGATCATCCCCGCCGAACTGGAAATTGCAGCCGTATTTCTTATACAGCTCCAGAAAATCGTAGCTCTGCATGATCATATAGTTGAATTCCAGGAAGGAAAGCCCGTTTTCCATCCGCTGCTTATAGCATTCCGCACGCAGCATGTTGTTGACGGAGAAGCACGCGCCGACGTCACGCAGCAGCTCCACATAATTCAGTTTCAGCAGCCAATCCGCGTTGTTGACCATCAGCGCCTTGCCCTCGGAAAAATCAATAAAACGGCTCATCTGCTTTTTGAAGCACTCGCAGTTGTGCGCGATGGTCTGCTCCGTCATCATCTGACGCATATCGGTTCTGCCGGAGGGATCGCCGACCATTGCCGTGCCGCCTCCGATCAGCGCAATCGGCTTGTTGCCTGCCATTTGCAGTCGCTTCATCAGACAAAGCGCCATAAAATGGCCCACATGCAGACTGTCGGCAGTGGGGTCAAAGCCGATGTAAAACACGGCTTTGCCGCCGTTGATCAGTTCCCTGACACGTTCTTCATCGGTCACCTGCGCCACAAGTCCCCGTGCCTTCAGTTCCTCATATATCTGCATAAAATTACTCCTTCAAGGCGGTTTGAGCGCCGTGTATTTCAAATTTTGCATTTTTGATTGATGCTATTATATCACGCCGCGCCGAGCTGTGTCAAGTCCTGCGGTAAAAGCGGAATCACCCCCGCCACCGCGGCACACGTTTTCACCGCCATTTACCGGGCGCACGGCACGTTTATTCGCCGTCCCGCACGCCTTGCGCCGCGTTCAGCGCATCGCAAACGCGCGCAATATACGCTTCCGTTTCTTCGGAGAATTTCAGATCCGGCTTATGCTCCACACGCCATCCCAATTTGCTTGTGTTTTGCAGGGTGGTGCGGCGCACCTGCTCCGCCTGACGGATCTGCTCCATCAGCACAGCCATCGTCTCATAATCGCCGGCGCTGTCCGCGTCGGAAATGCTTTTGCTCGTCGCACGGATCAGCTGCTCGTACAGGCTTTTTTCATACGGCTGCTGCCGGATCGCACGCAGATAGTACGCACCCGCGTCAGCGCCGTTGCCCTGTGCAAAGCAAACCGTCCCCATCGCCGACAAAGCCTCGGCGCTGTAAGGGTTTCGCCGCAGCACCGCCTGTGCCAGCCGCTGTGCGCTCTCCACATCCTGTGTCTGCTCCAGGATATCGCAGCGCAGGGTCGTGTCCCACGGCAGCAGCGTCAGCGTCACCCCGGCATAGCCAAGCTGAGCGGGCAGCAGCGCGCCCCCGCCGTAGCACAGGACAGCACAAAGAATCGCCGCAACCCCTCCCAAAAAGCGCCGTTCCGCATTTTTCAGCCGCAAAACAGGCCCGGAATAGCAGTCTGCAAAGAGCAGCAGCGTCAGCACCACCGCGGGAAACTGCAAATCAAAATCCAAAAAAGCGTGGGCAAAAATCACACTCAAAACCGTTCTGTGCTCCAGATTGCCGCGCCAAAAGGAGCGGAAAAAGGCAGTCAGAAACAGAAGCATCGCAGGGATGCCCCAGTCCAGTGCCAACTGCAAAATATCGTTGTGAACATAGCGCACGCCGTACACCCCGGACGCATAGCTGCCCGCAAGCGCGGCATACCCTCCGCCGCCCATGCCCAGCGGATGATCCTTCAGCATCGGCAGCGCATCCTGCACATAAAGAAAACGGCACAGCAGCGAATTGTTGTCGCTCAGCATCGTCGCAAAACGTCCGACCACGTCAAAATCGCCGGTAAACGCCAGATACAGCCCCACCGCCGCCGCCGCGACAACGCCGCCGATCAAAAGAAACCGGCGCAGCGGCTTGAGCGCAATCAGATAAACCAACACAGTCAGTACACACAGCACAAACACAATCCGCGAACCGGAGAGAAAAATTCCGACCAAAAGCACGGCGGCACAGACAAACACATACCACGCGCGCCGACCGTTTGCCGCGCGGTGAAAAAGAATAATCAGCGAAACCAGACACAAAAGCGCCATGGTATTGGGATATTGCAGCAGACTGCCCAGCCGGTTGCCGTCGGCAAAAAAATATTTTTGCAAAACGGGGAGAAAATACGCCGGAATGCCCACCAGCACCACAGCGCCCATGATCAGCGGCAGATCCTCCTTCAGCCGCTGCCGCTGCTGATCAGACACCTGCCACAGCAGCACCCCGCCGATCAGACAGACCAACAGCTTGCCGAATTCGGAAAGGGAGCTGCCGCGGTCAACGCTCCAGATCTGCGTCAGCAGCGCACAGCCGACAACGCCGAGCAGGCACCAGCTGCAAACGCCCCCGCGCACACGCAGTGTTCCCCGCCGCACCGCGGTGAAGCACACAAAGCCGCCTGCCACGGCGCCCCAGAGATATGCCGGGATCTCATGAAAGAGCCCGACGCAGAAAAAAGCAAGCCAAAACAGCGCGCGCGCCACGGTAAATTCGCGTTCTGTCAAAATTGCCATCTGCTCTGTGGACTCTTCTGTTTT
>DBGFNI010000109.1:0-2533 GCA_048527645.1 Eubacteriales bacterium
TGCTGAACTGCATCGACTTCAACGTCATCGTGAAGGCAGATCAGCTGCCCGCAGGCGCAACCGACTTCCGTATGGAAGTTGCTCGCGAGATCGACGGCGTTGTGGGTGATTATGCAGCAGTTGAGCTGAACACCGATAACACCACCTCTACTCGTCTGTACTACCGTGTATCCGGTATTGCAGCAGCTTGGATGACCAACGAAATTCACGCAAAGTTCTACTTCACCGTGGGCGGCGTTGACTACGTCAGCCAGGAATATGTAACCAGCGTTGAGAACTATGCAATCGCTATGCTGGGTGTATCTGCAGATTCTAAGCTGAACACTCTGCTGGTTGACATGCTCAACTACGGTGCAACCGCACAGACCACCTTCGACGTCAAGACAGAGACCCTTGCAAATGCAAATCTGACTGAGGCACAGAAGGCTCTGGGCACGCAGGATGCTCCTACAATGACCAACATCGCTAAGAGCGAAGGCTCCGGTCTGGCAGTGAGCAACTCTGTTGCTACCACCGATAAGATCCGTCTGTCCTTCGTATTGAAGAGTGCAGATGTGGCAAGTGCCGGCATCGACATTGATCAGGTTGTCTTCAAGCTGACCCGTGCAGACTACGGCACGACCGTGCAAGTTTCCGATTACAGCATTGTAAACGGCAACTACTACTTCTACTACGACGAGCTGGCAACCGCTCAGTTCGGCGTTGCAGTCACCGGCGCCGCATATATCGGCGAAGAGAAGATTTCCGTTGACAAGACCATGTCTGTGGAATCCTACCTCGCGGTGATGACCTCCTACGGATCCTCTGTACCGAACTACGATCTGTACGTCAACATGATGAAGTACAGTAACGCAGCGAAGGCGTACTTTGGATAATTTGATTACGTAGATAAGTTACCTTACTTATCTGAATCTGGAGAAAGGAGAGAAAACTACTTATGAAGTATGTAGCAGCTGAAATGGTTGTTGAGCGTTTTGACGCAGTTGATGTGGTTACCGCATCTGCTGCTTCGGAGCCCGTTGCAACCACGAAGGACACCGGTTTCAACCTGCCCGAGATCTGATTTCGGATCGAATCAAGGTACTTAAGAAGAGCACGGCAATCGCCGTGCTCTTCTTATATTTGTCAAATTATTGTGTAAATTTTTTATGAACGATATATTTTTTTGCTATTTTCATAATCTTTCTTCTTGCAAAGCGGCTTAGTGTATGATATAATTAGGGTATATAATTATATGTAGAAATATACGATCGTTTTCAGACGGGTTTTTCCGCTTCCGTTTTTTCGGAACCGTGAAAATTCCGCTCATTTTTTCCGATACATTTTCAACAGTTCAAAGGAGTTATCTATGCAATCCTATGATGTCATTTGGAAACCGGTATATCAGATTTTATCAGAAAATTTTTCCGACACGGTTTTTAATCTCTGGTTTTCATCCGGAAAACTGATCGGCGTCAGCGACCACTGCGTCGTTTTG
The DNA here is from genome assembly GCA_048527645.1 of Eubacteriales bacterium. Taxonomy (GTDB): domain Bacteria; phylum Bacillota; class Clostridia; order Oscillospirales; family CAG-272; genus HGM12669. The sequence continues at coordinate 1,478 of DBGFNI010000109.1, forward strand.
CTGTTCAACAGCGACATGAAGGCGGATATTATTCACAAACGCTATACCGATATGATTGAAAAGGCGTTTGAAACGGTGATGGGCTTTCCCGTGGACGTGGTGATTCTGTCCGATGAAAAAACGCCGGTTGACTGTGAAGAAATTCAGAACAAACTCAATCAGAATATCGCCATTCCTTCTTTTTCTTTTTCTGCGGAGCCTCTATCCGCGTCGGCGCCTTCTCAAAAGACGGAAAAAGAAAAGTATTCTGATTTGTTCGCACAGCCCCCTCACCGGGAAACGGAAGAAGATCCGCTGTCTGCGCAGACCTTTCCGGAGCAGGGAAACGTCATACATCCGGATGATTCGTCGCTGAATACCCCTTCACAGAATTCCGCTCTTTCAAAAGACGGCAACTGGAACGATTATTCCACCTCGTCCGTTCCGATCACCATGGAGTATACCTTTGAAAACTTCATCGTCGGTAACTCCAATAAGCTTGCATACGCCGCGTGCTACGCGGTGGCAAATGAACTGGCAACCGCATACAATCCTCTTTTTATTCACGGTCCCAGCGGAATCGGAAAAACACATCTTCTTTATGCCATCCGCAATCACGTGAAAGAGAAGACGCCCTCTCTGAATATCGTTTTTGTCAAAGGAGAGGAATTTGCCATTCAGCTGATCAATGCCATTCATAACAACAGCACGGCACAGTTCCGCGAAAAATACCGTACGGCGGATATTCTTCTGATTGACGACATTCATTTTATTGCCGGAAAGGCTTCTACGCAGGAAGAATTTTTCAACACCTTCAATGCGCTGTATGAGGATCAGAAACAGTTGATTTTCACCTCCGACCGACCCCCGAGTGAAATCAAAACGCTGGAGGACCGCATCCGCACCCGCTTTGAATGGGGCATGATCGCCGACATTCAGCCGCCGGATTATGAGCTGCGCATCGCAATCCTGAAAAGAAAAGCGCAGATCATGCATATCGACATTTCCATGGATATTCTGGTTTTTCTGGCAGATAAACTCAAGGGGAATATCCGGCAGATCGAGGGTGCTATCAAA
>DBGFNI010000110.1:0-27421 GCA_048527645.1 Eubacteriales bacterium
GGAATTAAAAAATATCTCTTACGCCGCGGGCGGCAAAGAGATTCTGCACGATATCAATTTAACTGTCAGTGAGCGCTTCGTTGCAATCACCGGCCCCAACGGCAGCGGCAAATCCACCCTTGCCAAGATCATCGCCGGCATTGAAGCGCCCACGCACGGGCAGATTCTTTTGGACGGGGAAGACATCACCAACTGGTCGATCACCAAGCGCGCGCAAAACGGTATCAGCTTTGCCTTTCAGCAGCCGGTGCGCTTCAAGGGGATCACCGTGCGCGATCTGATCTCGCTTGCGGCGGGAAAAAAGCTGTCCACTGCCGAAGGATGCGCCTATCTGTCGCAGGTGGGTCTTTGCGCAAAGGATTATATCGGCCGGGAAGTCAACGCTTCCCTCTCCGGCGGCGAGCTGAAACGGATCGAAATCGCCATGATCAACGCGCGGGGCACCAAGCTCTCCATTTTTGACGAGCCGGAGGCGGGCATCGACTTGTGGAGCTTCAACAGCCTGATCAAGGTGTTTGAGGACATGTACGAACGCACGCGCGGCTCGATTTTGATTATCTCGCACCAGGAGCGGATTCTGGATATCGCCGACAAAATCGTCGTGATCTCCGGCGGAACCGTCGCGGCACAGGGAGCAAAAAAAGAGATTCTCCCCTCGCTGCTCGGTGCGCAGGCAGGCTGCCGCTTCACCGCACAGAAAGGATGTGAGGCATAATGGCAATGGACAAAATGCAGCTGGATCTGCTGGAAAAGATCTCCGGCATTCATGAGGTGCCCCAGGGCGCGTACAACATCCGCATCGACGGCAAGGCATGGGGCAGGCAGAGCAGCGCAAATATTGAGATCGTCCCCAAGCCCGCGGAGGAGGGGAAATCGGGCATTGATATCTACATCAAGCCCGGCACCAAAAACGAAAGCGTCCATATCCCCGTTCTTCTCTCGCAGACAGGACTCAAGGAGCTGGTATACAACGATTTTCACATCGGGCAGGATGCGGACGTCACCATTGTGGCAGGCTGCGGCATCCATAACGACGGCAGCAGCACTGCAGAACACAGCGGCATCCACACCTTCTATGTCGGCAAAAACGCGCGGGTCAAATATATCGAAAAGCATTACGGCGAGGGCGACGGCAACGGGGAAAACGTGATGAATCCCACCACCGAGGTGCACCTGGAAGAAAACAGCTATATGGAAATGGATACCTGCCAGATCAAGGGTGTGGACTCCACCAACCGCGTGACGCGCGCCGAATTGCAGGCGGGTGCGACCCTGACCATCAGCGAGAAGATCATGACGCACGGCAAGCAGTTCGCGCAGACCACCTTTGAGGTCGATCTCAACGGCGCGGACGCCGGGACGCATGTTATTTCGCGTTCGGTCGCCAAGGATTCCTCCCACCAACTGTTTCTCTCAAAGGTCAACGGTAACAACCGCTGCAGCGGTCATACGGAGTGCGACGCCATCATCATGGACAACGCAAGCGTCAGCGCCGTGCCGCAGATCAGCGCAAACCATGTGGAGGCGTCTCTGATTCACGAGGCCGCCATCGGAAAGATCGCCGGCGAACAGCTCATCAAGCTGATGACACTGGGACTGACCGAAAAAGAGGCTGAAGAGGAAATCATCAACGGCTTCTTGAAATAATCCAAGCACAACGAAAAGCAAAGGGCGGGAGCAAATGGCTCCCGCCCCAGCATTTTCTGCTCTTGACAAAACCGCATGAAAATACAGAGCCGCATGCAGGGGATGCCCCTGCATGCGGCTCTGCTTTGCTTTCGTTTGGATACGTTTTATTCTTCCTGCGTTTTATGCTCCGCCGCCTGCGTAAGGCGGCATGATGCGGTCACACCATTTTTTCCTGCTTGACCTTGTGGTCGATCACATGACGGGAGGCAAGCTCCTTTGTGATGTCGTCCAAAGAAATGCCCATCTCCACCATCAGCACCATAACATGATACGCAAGATCGGCAATCTCATACACGGTCTCCCGCTTGTCGCCCGCCTTTCCGGCGATGATCACCTCGGTGCTCTCCTCGCCGACCTTTTTCAGGATTTTATCCATCCCTTTTTCAAAAAGATAGGTCGTGTAGGAGCCTTCCTTTTTCTCCGTCTTTCTCCCGGCAATCAGTTCCATCAGTCCCGCATAGGAAAACGGCGCCTGATCGGCATCGGCATAGACCTCATCCGCAAAGCAGGAAACCCCGCCCAGATGACACGCGGGTCCGTCAGGTCTGACCAAAACATTCAGCGCATCGCGGTCGCAGTCTGCCGTGATGGAAACAACATGCTGATAATTGCCGGACGTCTCGCCCTTGAGCCACAGCTCACCGCGGGATCTGCTCCAAAAGCAGCACAGTCCTCTCTCCATCGTGATTTGCAGGCTCTCCCGGTTCATATATGCCACCGTCAGCACCTGCTTGGTTTGGGCGTCCTGCACCACCGCGGGGATCAGTCCTTTTTCGTCAAATTTCAACTCATCTAATTGCAACATTGTTTTTCCTCCGTTTTCACAATCTCACCGGAATCTCAGCGGCATGCAGCGCTGTCTTCAAATCCCTGATCTGCACTTCTCCGAAATGAAAGATCGAAGCGGCCAGGCCGGCGTCCACCGTGGGAACCTGCTCAAACAGGTCGATAAAATCCCGAATGCAGCCCGCGCCGCCGGAAGCAATGACCGGAACCTGCACCGCGTGGCAGACCGCCTGCAGCAGCGGCAAATCAAAGCCGCCCTTGACGCCGTCCGTGTCCATGCTGTTCACCACAACCTCACCGGCGCCGTCGGCAACACAGCGCTGAATCCAGCTGATCGCCTCCATGCCGGTGTCCTCGCGTCCGCCCCTGGCAAAGACGTGCCACGCCTCTCCCACACGCTTGATGTCGGCAGAGAGCACCACGCACTGATCGCCGTACCGCTTTGCCGCCTGTGCGACAATGTCGGGATTGCGGATCGCGCCGGAATTGACGCTGACCTTATCCGCGCCGCATTTGAGAACGCGGTCAAAGTCTGCAAGTGATTGGATTCCTCCGCCGACAGTCAGCGGGATAAAAACGCTCCGCGCCGCCTCGCACAGAATATCCGTGAAAATGCCGCGTCCCTCCGCAGACGCCGTAATATCGTAAAAAACAAGCTCATCCGCGCCCGCCGCGCTGTAATACTTTGCCAATTCCACCGGGGAATTCACATCGCGCAGACCGGCGAAATTGACGCCCTTTACCACGCGCCCGTCCTTTACATCCAGGCAGGGAATGATGCGTTTGGTGATCATCCGTTTTATCCTCCTCAAGCCGTTTGCCGGCAGGCGTCGATCGCCTGCTTCAAGTCGATGTCGCCGGTATACAGCGCCTTGCCGACAATGGCGCCGAACAGCCCCATGTCGCGCAGTGCCGTGATATCCGCCATGTCAGACACGCCGCCAGAGGCGACAAAAGCAATCTGTGCAAAGCGCTGCTGCAGTTCCCGATACAGATCGCGGTTGGTTCCCTGCATGGCGCCGTCCCGGCTGATATCCGTGCAGATGATCCCCCGCACGCCGTCGCGGAACATCTCCTCGCAGAAGTCAAAGCAGCTCTTCTCCGTGGTCTGGAGCCATCCCTTGATCGCCACCGCGCCATCTCGGATATCCACGCCGACGGCGATATGCTCACTGCCAAAGCGCTTCACCAGCGAGCGAACAAAGCCCGGTTGGGTGACAGCGGCAGTGCCCAAAATGACACGCCAAACGCCGGCATTCAGATATTTTTCCACAGTTTGCAGATCGCGGATTCCCCCGCCGATCTCCACCTTCATGCTGCATTGCCGCACGATTTGCTCAACCACACCGAAATTCGGCGTGGTTCCGTCCTTCGCGCCCTCCAGATCTACCAGGTGCAGATATGCCGCGCCGGCGTCCTGAAATTCCCGTGCAAAGCCCGCGGGGTCGTCGGAATATACCGTCTTCTGCCGATAATCGCCGCGCAGCAGCCGGACAACCTTGCCCTCATACAAATCAATCGCAGGAAAAACGTTCATTTTGCTCCTCCGATCTCGCAGAACGCGCGAAGAATCCGCAATCCGACGTCGCCGCTCTTTTCCGGATGAAACTGCGTGCCATACACATTTCCCCGCTCCACCGATGCGGTCAGCAGCGCTCCGTATTCATCAACTGCGCTCACATTCGGACATTCCGCCGCGTAATAAGAATGGACAAAATACACATAGTCCCCTTCTTGAATATAGCGGTACAACGCGCTTTTCGGCTTGTCCTTGGAAAAAATGAGCGCGTTCCAGCCGATTTGCGGAATTTTCAGAGACGCGGGAATCACGTCCGCAATCGGCCGCACGCTCCCCGGGATCAGTCCCAGACCTGCGTGCTCGCCGTATTCATAGCTTTTTTCCAGCAGCAGCTGCATTCCGAGACATATCCCCAATAGCGGTCTGCCCAGCGCCGCCGCATGCTGCACAGCGTCAAACATGCCGCTCTCGCGCAGCTTTTGCACCGCATCTCCGAACGCGCCCACGCCCGGCAGAATGATGTGGCTGCATGCGCACAGCTGCTTCGGATCGCTGATTACCTCCGCTCTCACACCGATCGCGGCAAACGAGCTTTTCAGAGAAAAAAGATTACCCACGCCGTAATCCACGATGCCCACGCGGGCATCCACGGTTTTTTGCTCCATCTTATAAAACACCTTTCGTGGAGGGAATTTCGTCCTGGCAGTCCGCGTCGATTTTCACCGCGCCGCGCAGCGCCCTGCCCAGCGCCTTGAAAATGCCCTCAAGAATATGATGCGTGTTGCTTCCCGCCAGCTTTTTGACATGCAGGGTGCAGCCGGCATTGCGGACAAGCCCGAGCAGAAACTCCTCGACCAGCTCCGTGTCAAAGGTGCCAACCTTTTCGTGCAGTCCCTCTACCTCATAGGACAGATGTGCCCTACCGCACAGATCAACCGCCACCAGCGCAAGCGCCTCATCCATCGGGAGAATTTCATACGCATACCGGCAGATGCCGCGCTTGTCGCCAAGACACTGTGCAAGCGCCTGCCCCAAAGCAATGCCGATATCCTCCACCGTGTGATGGTCATCCACCGCCGTGTCGCCCTGACAGGAAAGAGACAGATCAAATCTGCCGTGCCGGGCAAAGAGCGTCAGCATATGATCGAGAAAGCCGCACCCGCTTGCAATCTCTGCCTTTCCGGTGCCGTCCAGACACAGGGAAAGGCTGATTTTCGTTTCGTTGGTATCGCGTTTGATTTCAGTCGTTCGCATCATACTTATACTCCCTTCAGAATTTCACGTACCTCATTCAAAAAAATATCCATCTGCTGCGCGCTGCCCACCGTGATTCGGTTGTATGCCGCAATCCGCGGCAGATCGAAGTGACGGATCAGCACGCCGCGTTGCTTGAGTTTTTCATACAACGCGCCGCCGTCAATTGCGTTATGACGGGCAAACAGAAAATTCGCACGGGAATCCGTTGTAAAAAATCCCATTTCACGCAGCGCCGCTGCCGTCTGCTCGCGCACGGTCTGAATCTGCCTGCATTTTTCGGTATAATAATCGTCCTCTTCCAACGCCGCAACACCCGCCGCAAGGGAAATGCGGTTGATGTTGTACGGATTGGTGGAATTGCGCAACCGCTCCAGATCCCCGATCAGCGCGGCGTTTCCGATCGCAAAGCCCAGACGCGCGCCGGCAAGACAGCGGGATTTGGAAAAGGTCTGCACCACCAGTAAATTCTCGTATTTCTTCGTCAGCGGACACACGCTTTGCGCGCCGAAATCCACATACGCCTCGTCGATCAGCACCACATGGTCGGGATTTGTCCGCACAATCTGCTCGATCTGTTCAGGCGACAGCGTCAGCCCGGTGGGCGCGTTGGGATTGGCGAGAACAACCATGCGCCGATTGGTGAGATAAGGCGAAATATCAACGGTGAAATCCGCTTGCAACGGAATCTGATGCGCATCCACACCGTGAAGCGCGGCAAATACGGGATAAAAGCCGTAGGTGATGTCGGGAAAGCACGCCCCGTCTGCGCCGAATGCGAGAAACGCAAAGTTCAGAATGTCATCAGACCCGTTTGCGGCAAACACATTCTCCGCGCCCACATCATACCGCGCCGCCAGCGCCTCTTTGAGCGGGCGCAGCGTCGGATCGGGATACAGCCGCAGCAGCGCCGCCGCCTCCGCGTTGACCGCCGCCAGCACGCCGGGAGAGGGGGGAAAAGGCGACTCGTTGGTATTTAGTTTCACATACTCCGCATCCCGCGGCTGCTCACCGGGGACGTATTCCTCCAGTGCCTGCAAGCGGGAAAGAAAAAATCTGCTCATCGTCCGTCAATCCTCAAAGCGCACGGTGGCACTGCGCGCGTGGGCGTCCAGCCCCTCTTTTTTTGCAAAGTCGGAAACCTGCTGTGCGACGTTGCCAAGCGCCTGCCGTGTAAAATAGGTATACTGTGTTTTTTTGACAAAATCGTCCACCGACAAAGGGCTGGAAAAGCGCGCCGTGCCGGAGGTGGGAAGCGTGTGGTTGGGCCCTGCGAAATAATCCCCCAGCGCCTCGGGGCAGTATTTGCCTAAAAAGACGCTGCCAGCGTGCCGGACGCTGTCCAGATAAGAAAACGGATCGTCCACGCAGAGCTCCAGATGCTCCGGCGCAATCTCGTTGGCAATATCAATCGCCGCGTGCAGATCTGCCGCCACAATGATCTTTCCGTTGTTTTCAATGCTCGTGCGCGCAATCTCTTCGCGCGGCAGCAGCTTGAGCTGGCCTTCGATCTGCGCTGCAACAGCATGCGCCAGCTCCATGGAATCTGTCACCAACACAGCGGAGGCGTTTTTGTCATGCTCTGCCTGACTAAGCAGATCCGCCGCCACGTCCTTCGGGCGGCAGGTGCCGTCTGCAACAATCAGAATCTCGCTCGGACCGGCGATCATGTCGATCGACACGCGGCCGAACACCTGCTTTTTCGCCTCTGCGACAAAGGCGTTTCCCGGTCCCACAATTTTATCCACACGCGGCACGCTCTGCGTACCGTACGCCAAAGCGGCAATCGCCTGTGCACCACCGACCTTGTAGATTTCATCCACACCGGCAACGCGCGCCGCTGCCAAAATGGCGGCATTCACACTGCCGTCCGCCGCGGGCGGCGTCACCATCACAATCTTAGAACAGCCTGCAATTTTTGCCGGGATCGCATCCATCAGCACCGTGGACGGATACGCTGCCGTGCCGCCGGGCACATACAGCCCCACCCGCTCAATCGGCATCACCTTTTGCCCCATCACCACGCCGTCGTGCTGCGTCATGATAAAGCTGTTGCGCACCTGCTTTTCGTGAAAGGCGCGAATATTCGCTGCCGCCTGCTCCAAAATCGCGGTAAACTGCGGCTGTGCGTCATACGCCGCCTGAATTTCCGCCTCGCTCACACGCAGGGTGTCAAGCCTGGCGCGGTCAAATTTCTCCGTGTATGCAAACAGCGCATCGTCCCCCTGCGCACGCACCTGTGCAATGATGTCCGCCACCGTCTGCTCGACGTCCGCGCCCATTTGCACCCGGGCAAATATCTCTTCATTGGGCACCTCGCCGTACTGATAAATTCTGATCATTTTTCCAGCCCTCAATTTTTTCGGTTATTCTTTAATTTGCAGCCGCATCTGCTCCGTCAGCCTCTCCACCTGCGCCGTTTTGAATCGGAAAGATGCCTTGTTTGCGATCAGACGCGCGCTGATAGGGACGATTGTCTCAAACGGGATCAGATCGTTTTCCTTCAGCGTGGTTCCCGTTTCCACAATATCCACGATCACATCGCTCAGATTCAGAATCGGCGCCAGTTCGATGGAGCCGTTGAGCTTGATGATGTCAATGTCCCGACACTGCTTCTGATAATACTCGCGTGCAATCACGGGGAATTTGGTCGCGACGCGCAGCGTGTTTTCCCGCCGGTCGCGAAAGTCCTTTTTCGCCGCGACAGCCATGCGGCACTTGCCGATATTCAAATCCAGCAGTTCATAAACCTCGGGACGGTATTCCAGCAAAATATCCTTGCCTGCAACACCGACGTCCGCGGCGCCGCGCTCCACATAAATCGCGACATCCGACGGCTTGACCCAAAAATAGCGAACGCCCGCCTGCTCGTTTTCAAAAATCAACTTGCGGTTGTTTTCCCGGATGGCGGGACAGCCGTATCCCGCCGCCTCGAACATATCATACACTTTTTCGCCGAGTCTTCCCTTCGGCAATGCAATATTGATCATTCTTCGCCGCTCCCCTTCCCTTTTTCTGCCACGACCGTCTCCCCGAAGGTCAGATGCGGCGGCGCCTGTGTGGCAGCAAGGACGCTTTTTCCTGTGTCACGCAGCTGCTGTGCGCGGCGCGCAACGCCGACCGGATCATCCTGCGGACGGTACAGCAGCAACACGTCGAAGTCGTTTTGCGCCGACTTCTGCCGCAGCCGCTGCAGCGCATCCAGATAGACGGCAAAGCCGATGGCGCCGGCATTCTTCTTCATGCGCAAAAGCAGATTGTCATATCTGCCGCCGGAAAGCACCCCTTGCGGCACACCGTCCACAAAGCCTTGAAAAACAATGCCGTTGTAGTATTTCATATCGTTGATCACGGAAAAGTCAATATGCACATGCTTTTCCAGCCCGATGCCCCGCAGTTGTTCACACACCGCCGCAAGCTCATCCGCCGCAGCCTGCCAGCCTTCTCCCTGCGCCCGCAGCACCTGCAAAACGTGCTCCGGCTCGCCGTAGGTTCCGATCAGGATCAGCACGCCGCTCGGGTCAAAACGGTTTTCCCGGGCTGCCGCCTCCACACCGTGGCGGTTTTTCTCGCTGATATAAGTAAGCAACTGCCGCTGGACGGCAACAGATGCGCCGGTCTGCTCCAGCACGTGGCGGATCAGCCCCATATGGGAAAGATTGAGCACATAGTTCTCCGAAATGAGCGCCAGGCTCTCGCACGCCAGATAGACCACCTCGCCCTGGGCGTAGGCATCAATCTGTCCGATGCATTCCAGCCCCACCTGCATGATCTCGCGAAACGAATGGGTGTCCCGGTCGCGCCGGTAGACATTCTCACTGTAATACACCTTCGACGTGCCGTCTGTCTCGCGGTAATTGCGGACAATCGACAGCGTCACATCCGGCTTGAGCGCCATCAGTCTGCCATCGCTGTCGGTAAAGGTGATCACGTTGTCGCTGACCAAAAAGTCTTTGTTGGCGGCATACAGATCATATTCCTCAAATTTTCCCATCCGATACCGGCTGTACCCGCTGGCGCGGTAGCACTGCTGCATCAAAAGCGCTGCGCGCTCGCCGTATTTCAGAATTGATGTGAAATCAGCCATCGTTGTTCTCCGTTTTTTCCTCTGCGCCGTCCAGCCGCTCCAGCGCTGTCATATATCCGTTGTTGCCATAGTGCAGGCAGCGCCGCACGCGGCTGATGGTCGCCGTGCTCATGCCGGTCTTCTCCGAAACGCTGACATAGTTTTCCCCGCGGTATAACAGCGTCGCCGCCTCAAACCGCTGCACCATGTCGTTAAACTCATTGATCGTGCACAGATCCTCAAAAAAATGATAGCACTCTTCCACATTTTCCAGGGACAGGATCGCCCGGAACAAATGGTCGGCTTCCTGGCTTTGCAATTTGCTCATGTTTTTTCCTTTCCCGATTGGACTTAGCCGATCGGATTGTTCTGTTGCTTTATCACTTTATCAAACTAAAGCAAGTATATCACGTCGCCGCGTCTTTGTCAATAGGTTGAATTGTAAACATAATATAACAAATCCCATATTTCTCTGAAAAAAAACCGATTTTTCCGTTGTTTCCGAAGTGTGGTATCATACTGTTACAGAACAAAAAGGAGGCATCCCGATGAAAATTCAAATCAAAAGCAGAGAAGCCATCGAAAAGCTTGCAAATGAGCGTCCCTTCCCACCCAAAACAGCCCTGATCAGCATCACCGACTGCGGCTTTGCCTTTGCAGCGCTCACGCACAAGCCGGATTTCTTGCTGCAAACGGCGTTTGACGATGTGGACAGGGATCTTTTGGCGAACAGATGCGGACAGGGTGCTGCGGATGCGGCGCAAAGGGCTCTCGAAGAAAAGTACCATATGCTCACCGACGCGCAGGCGGCGAAAATCGCATCCTTTTATTTTTCCGTTCGTGACAAAGCAGAGGTGTTGATCTGCCAATGCGAGCACGGTCAGTCCCGCAGCGCTGCGGTCGCGGCCGCCATTCTGGAATACCGGTGCAGAAAAGGCATCCGGGTCTTTGCCGACGATCGGTATTATCCGAACAAAACGGTATTCCAAAAAGTACTGCGCGCCCTGCGCGCACAGGACAAAGCATAGGATACCGCCGGTCGTTTTCAGATGCAGCCGCACAAATCTCAAACAAACGCCGCCCCGCATCAAAAAGAATCACGCAAAAAGGTAGATTTTTTTTCATAAGTGTGATAAAATGAACAGGACGGCAACGGCTGTCACCGCATACTTTTCAGGCATCGGAAGGAAAAAACAAGTCAAAATGAAGCAGATCAATATTGTACTGGTTCAGCCGGAAATCCCGCAAAATACGGGAAATATCGCGCGCACCTGCGCGGCGATCGGCGCGTCGCTCCATCTGGTGCGCCCGCTGGGCTTTGCTATTGACGACCGCAAGCTCAAGCGCGCGGGGCTGGACTATTGGGACAAGCTGGATATCACCTATTATGACAGTCTGGCAGATTTTTTGGATAAAACGCGCGGAGAGGACCGTTGGTTTTTTACAACCAAAGCACAAAAAAACCACACCCAGCCAAGCTACGCCGCGCGTACCTGGCTGGTATTCGGACGGGAAACCAAGGGGCTGCCGGAGGATCTGCTCTTCGCGCACCCGGAGCAATGCGTACGCATTCCCATGCGCAAAACCCTCCGCTCGCTCAATCTCTCTAATTCCGTCGCCGTCGCCGCGTATGAGGTGCTGCGGCAGGACGGCTTTGAAAGTCTGGAGACGCAGGGCAATCTGACCGAATTTGACTGGGCTGACGCGGGGCTGAAACAGATGTAATTTTGAGGAGCGTTCATTGCGTGATAAGACTTGATAAAAAGATACGAAAGGAGAAACAAAATGGATTGCTTGTTTTGTAAAATTGTCGCGGGGGACATCCCCAGCACTAAGGTTTATGAGGATGACGTCATGCTGGCGTTTCGCGATATCAATCCGCAGGCGCCGGTGCATGTCTTGGTCATTCCCAAGCAGCACATCGGCTCGATGGACGAGGTGTGCACGGAAAACAGCGAGGCGGTGCGCGCGATTTTTGAGAAAATCCCCGCAATCGCCAAGGCAGCCGGCTGCACAAACGGTTACCGCGTGATTTCCAACTGCGGCGCGGACGCCTGCCAGTCCGTGCATCATCTGCACTTTCACATTTTGGGCGGCGCGCAGATGAGCGAACGGATGTGCTGATCCGCGCAAGCCTCAGCACCTGCCATACAGCAAACAATCGGGAAAGGTTGGCCTCTGCGGCTCACCTTTCCCGATTCTTTTTTCTTTTCGCAGCACCCTGCAGGCAAAGCAATACACGCCCTGCCCCGGGACAGCTTTATGCTTTTTTGAGGATTCTTTCCAGCGCCGTGCGATCCAACAGATTGACCGTCTCGAACACCCCTTGATAAAACACTGCCCAGTTGTTGAACACACAGGGCAGGTCTTTGGCCTGCTGCAGCGTTTCAACGGCAATGAGGGAATGGGGAACCCCCTTTTCCTCGCAGTACGCCCGCACGGTCTGCACGCTCTGCCAGACATAGGGACACTGCATGTCATAATAAACGGTCAGTTCTTTTCCCGGTATTTGCATCTGTTTGGCGTTTGCGGCAAAATGCGGCACGCTGCCGTCTAAGGAAAGCGCAAGCAATTGATAGCCGTTTTCCGTCCTATCGACGGTTTGAAAACCGTAGCTTTCAGCAAACGCCCGGTCGGAAAGCCAAGCCTTCTGCTTTTCATGGCCGAGCATGCAGACGCCGGACCGTCCGTTTGCCCTGGCGTCTGCCAGGCAATATTCCATCAGCGCACAGCCGTACCCTTTTCCCTTGTGCCGGCTGTCAACCCACAGACAGTACAGATAATAATAATTGTCGCCCACAACAGGCACCCAGGCGCTTTCCAGCGGTGCATATTCGATCATCACCGTTGCCTTTTCGTTCAGCTTCCGAAAGACATGCCCCTCCTGCAAGCGCGCGGCAAGCCATTGCTTCTTCGCTGCAATCCCCGGATGCGTGTTTTTGCTGCGGATGATGCAGCAGATGTGCTCGTCCGAAAGATTCTCCGCCGTCAGATTGATAAAATCGTCACACATATTCCGTCTCCTCAAAATGCAGCCGGGAGTCTGCGCGAAACGCACACCCCCGGCTTGCGGTTTGTTATTTCACCCGGAAGGGCACAAAGTCCGTCACGGTGCTGTCGCGGCCGATGAACAGTTCAAAGTCGCCCGGCTCGACATATTCCTCCAGCTTCGGCGTCATCATAGAGAAGCGGGAGGCGGGAATGTCAAAGGTGAGTGTCACGGTGCTGTTCGCATCGATCCAGACCTTTTCAAACGCGCAAAGCTTGCGGTCCGGCGTCGCATAAGTACTCACCACATCGCGGAAATACACCTCCGCCACCTCGTAGGTGCCCACATCGCTGTTGTTGTGAATCTTCACGGAAGCATGCAGCGTGTCCTCCGGCGTGATGCAGTCATTTTCAACCGCAAGATCGGAATAAGTCAGATCGGCATAGGACAGGCCATATCCGAACGGATACAGAGGCGTATGGGGCGAGTCGATATACCGCGCGTACTGCTCCTTGGGACGTCCGGTGGTATACTGTGCATAATAGATCGGAATCTGTCCGATATGCCGCGGGAAGGTCACGGGCAGCTTGCCGCAGGGCGCAAAATCGCCGAACAGCAGATCGCAGATGGCGTTGCCCGCCTGAATGCCGCCGTGCCACACGCAAAGCACCGCGTCGCTGAGCGCATCCATTTCCGTAGCGGCGAGCAGGCGGCCGGTCATCAGGACAAACGTGATCTTTTTGCCGAGCTTTTTCAGCTCCCGCAGCAGCTGCATCTGAATCTGCGGGATCGTCACATCCGTTTTGTTGTGGTTCTCGCCGGTCCATTCGCGGCTTTCGCCGCCGAAGAACAGGATTTCATCTGCCTTTGCAGCACCCTCCAGCGCCTGTGCAAAGCCGTCGGCGTCTGCGCCGTCATAGTCGCAGCCGCGCGCATAGGTCACGGTGATCTGCTCGCGCTTTTGCAGCGCTTCCAGGGGCGTCACGACATCCTCCGCGTGTCCGCAGGTGCACCACATGCCCAGATTGTCCTCGCGGGTATCTGCCAACGGGCCGGTGACAAAATAGTGCTTGCCGGTTTTCAGCGGCAGGGTGTGCTCGTCGTTTTTCAGCAGCACAGCGGAATGGCAAGCCGCCTTGCGCGCCAGCACAATCGACGCGGGCTGCATCATCAGTTCCTTTGCATCCTCCTCATTGCGGTATGGATGCTCAAACAGACCCAGCGCGTATTTGACAGAGAGCACGCGGGTGACGCTTTCATCAATCTTTTCCAACACTTTGGGGTCCTCTGCTGCCAACTGCTGCAGATTGTTCAGGTAGACGCCGGAGGTCATGTCCATGTCATTCCCCGCCAAAATCCCGATCCGCGCCGCGTCCTTCGGACTTGCGGCGGTCCGGTGATTCTGCAGCTCGCTGATCGCGTTGTAATCGGAGGCGACAAAGCCCGCAAAGCCCATCCGCTCGCGCAGCACCTCGGTCAGATAATGATAAGACCCGGAAACCGGCTCGCCGTTGAGGCAGTTGAAGGAGCTCATGGTGCTCATCGCGCCGGCGTCAATGGCGCCCTGATAGGTCTTCAGATATTCGCCGAACAGCGTGCGCTCGGAAATATCGGTGGTATCGTAGTCGCGTCCGCCCTCTGCCAGTCCGTATGCGCAGAAGTGCTTAAAGCAGGCGGCGGTATAGGGATAACCCGTCTTGGGGTTGATCGTCTGAAAGCCGCGGACGCGCGCCGCTGCAACGGACGCGCCCAGATAGGGGTCCTCGCCCGCGCCCTCCGCAATTCTTCCCCAGCGCGGCTCACGGCACAAATCCACCATCGGCGCGTAGATCCAGTTGATTCCCTGCGACCAGGATTCCATTGCGGCGACATGCTCACAGTCCTCGATCAGCTCCATGTCCCAGCTTGCCGCCGTGGCAAGGGGAATCGGGAAGGTCGTGCGATGTCCGTGGATAATGTCAAAGCCAAACAGCATGGGAATGCCCAAACGGGTTTGTTCCACCGCCATTTTTTGCAGCTTGTTGGTCTGCTCAATCCCGGTGATGAAAAAAATATTGCCCAGATCCCCGTTGCTGATGGCGTCGGCGTCCGATTCGGCCACATAGTAATCCTTGAGATTGAGCTGTCCGATTTTTTCCCGCAGAGTCATTTTTGCCAAAAGCGCTTTTGCTTTGTCGATATGCTCCTGTCTGATGTAGGTCTGCTTCATGTTGTGCTCTCCTTTATTTTGCTTTTTTGTATGAATATTGTCTATCTGTACATGATGGCGTGCCGCAAGACCGCCTCTGTCTCTTTTGCGGCTTCGCCGGCAGTGTCAAGCCGCCTCAAGAGCGGTCGGATGGTGTCTGCGTGTGCTTGCAGGGCTCTTCAAAAAAGCCCGTCAGATCCATTTGCCATTTCCCCTCCCGCATGGTAAAGCCGATCCAGCGCAGCAGATGCTCGTCTGTCTCCTCCGCCTTAGGCGGCAGGTATTCTGCGCTGTGCACGCCGCATAAATCAATAAAATTCAAGGTCTGACGCGCCATGATAAACATGGCTTCTTCGTCATCGGTGCCCGGCATTTTCGCCAAATCAAGCAGGGTGCCCGTTGTGTCGTTCATGGTGAACTGGCAGATGCCCACCACCACGCCGTCCACGCGCGCGGCATATGCCATGGCGGCCTTGCGGAAAGGCACGCCCGCCTGCTCGCACAGCAGTTTTTGCTCTTCTTTTTGTTCAATCGGTTTGATAATCAGCATAGATGCCTTCCGTGTCACTTTCTGTATTTGTCGTTTTTGGCGGATCTGCGGGGAGCTTCGCCCTCCCATCCCAGCTGTTGCAGCTGTTTTGGGGTCAGGTGCTTCCATTCGCCGACCTTCAGATCGCCCATCTCCACTTTGCCGATGGCAACGCGCTGCAGCCGCTGAATGGTCAGGTCGCATGCGTCGCACATTTTTCGGATCTGCCGGTTTTTCCCTTCATAGAGCGTCAGAGAAAGCACCGTGGACTTTTCGTCCTTCAAAACCGCATGACACTCCACCGGCTGAATCTGCGTGCCGTCCTCCAAGACGGTCAGGTGAGAGAGCTTGTCCAAAGCGGAAGCGCTCACCTCGCCGCGCACCCGCACATGATAGATTTTCGGGATCTGATGCTTGGGGTGCATCATCATATTGGCAAAGGCGCCGTCGTTGGTCAAAAGCAGCAGCCCCTCTGAATTTTTGTCCAGTCTGCCCACAGGATACACCCGCATCCCCACCGTTTGGACCAGCGCCGCGACGCAGCGCCGCTCCATTTCGTCCGACATGGTGGTGACATAGCCACGGGGCTTGTTGAGCATGAGATACACCTTTTTGTCCCGGTTGGTACTCTTATGCACCTTTTTTCCGCGCCAGCGCACCTCGTCCCGCCCCGGCACGATTTTCGTCCCGAGCGTCACCTTTTCCCCGTTGACCGTGATCCGGCCGGCTTCCATTTCCTTTTCCGCTGCCCGACGGGACATGATGCCGCAGTCAGACAGATACTTTTGCACTCTGATTTCTTCCATATCTTTCCTATTCTGATTCGTTTGCTGTCCGGTCAGCCAAACAGCCTCTCCCACCATGCCGCCAGGCCCCGTTTGGGAAGGTAAGCGCGCACGCTCTGCGTCAAAACCAGCGGGCTCTCCCCGATCAGCGTGCCGCCCCGGTAGTATTCGATCTTTCCGACCGTATCACCTTTTTTCTTGGGCGCATACAAAAAGCGCGGGAGATACATTTTGTCCGTGATTTGCTCATTTCCGCCGTCTGTGGAAATATAGGATATCTCACAGCTGTTGGTCACCTTGATCTGCGTGCTTGACGCTGTCCCCACCACGGGCACAACTGTGGTCAGCGCACCTTTTGCCAGCAGCGTACAGTAGCTGCACCGGGAAAAGCCCCAGTCTAAAAGCGCTGCGTGATCCTTCCAGTCATTGGGGTCGGAAAGCGTGACACAGATCAGCGTCACACCCTCCCGCTGTGCCGCAGAGACAAGGCACCGCCCGCCTGCTTTGGTATAACCGGTTTTTACGCCGATCGCACCCTCATAGCTGCGCAGCAGACGGTTGTGATTGACAAACATATGCTTCGCCTTGCCGCTTTCATCCGTCACCTCTTTGCGGTACGTGCCGACCACCGTACGAACGGTCTCGTTTTGCAATGCGGCGCGTGTCAAAAGCGCCATGTCGGCGGCGGTGGAATAATGATTGTCGTCCGGCAAGCCGTGGGGATTTACAAAATGGGTGTTCTGCATGCCCAAATCCTCGGCCTTTGCGTTCATGCGCTCGGCGAAGGCTTCGATGCTCTGATCCAGATGCAGCGCCAGCGTAACCGCCGCGTCATTGGCGCTTTGCAGCATCAGGGCATAGAGCAACTGTTCAACCGTCAGTTTTTCTCCCTCATACAGATAAGCGCTGGAGCCCTCTATGCCGACCGCCTGCGCCGGAACGGCAACCGTCTGCTCCAGCGCACACGCTTGCGCAATCAACAGCGCGGTCATGATCTTGGTGGTCGAGGCGATTGCCATCTGCTCATCTGCGTTGTGAGAAAAAAGAACCTGTCCGCTCTGCGCCTCCAGCAAAACAGCGGCCTTTGCGCTGATCGCGGGCGTAGCGGGAGAAGCATCCGTCGGGATGCTGCCGTCTCCGTCTGCATAGCAGTGCGCGAATTGCATCAGGCACAGGGTCACAAGCAAAGCCAAAGCCGGCATTCGCCGTGCCGTGCGGCGTATCATTTGTTTCATTTGACATACTTCCTGTTCCATCTGTTTTATCAGCGGATCCCGCTCGCGCCGCAAGCAGCCGGCAAGGGAGCGCGCGGGTACGCTTCTGCATTTATCCTATGACAGAAAGTATGTTTGTATGCGACGCCGTTTCCCGTTACAGCGGGAGCTCTTCTGTAATGATTTCTGCGTTTTCCGCAGCGTCGTCCTCCGCCGCGTCATCGTCCTGCGCATCATCCTTCTTTTTGCGGAACAGCCCCTTGATTTTGTCAATCAGCGCGGGCGCCTTGTCAATCAGCGCGGAAACATCCGTGCCGCCGCCTGCGAAAACAGGGATCATTTCGACACTGCCGTCGGTTTTCACCGCCAAAAATGCCACGGGGGTAACCGTCAGGCCTGTCCCGCCGCCGCCGCCGAAATTGGCGTCGTCCTTGACCTTGCTCTGAAAATCGACGCCGCCGGATGCGAATCCGACAGATACCTTGGACACGGGGATAATCACGGTTCCGCCCGCCGTGTCAATCGGCTTGCCGATGATCGTGTTCGCGTCCACGACAGAGCGGATACTCTCCAGAGAATTTGAAATGATCTCGCTGATTTTCGTTTGTGCCATGATATTACTTCCTTTCCCATATTTGTTCTTATTTCAACAGTTCCTTTGCAAGTTCCTTTTGCGCTTCTCGCTCGCTCTGCATGCGTGCCCGGCGCTGCTCCTCCGTCTCGCCGGAAAGCTTTTTCCGGCGCCAATCCAGATAGAGAAAGCCTGCTTTGATTGCCAGAGCGGCTGCGCGCAGCGGGCAGGTGAGTGCGTGAATGTCTGCGGAAAAGGCAGGCGGTCTGCCGCTGAAATCGGCGATCAGACGGATATGCTTTTTGGCATGCTTTTCAACCATGCCGACCTGCCGCATCGCAAAAAGCATTTGATTGAGCGCGGCGCTGACCGCGCCGTACAAGATTGCGGTTTGTGCCGCGTCGCCGGTTGACAGGCGAATGGTGCAGCGGCGAATTTTGATCTTGAAATATTTTCCCGCCCGTCCCAAAACCGTTTGCAGCAGGCGCTTTGTCAGCCGCAGCGTTGCCGCAATATCGCGGCTCTGCGGCCTCTGGGCTTTTTTCTTCTCGGCGGCCTTGGCTTTTTTGCGCGCCGCCTTTTTCTTTTTTGCCAGTTTTTTCTTTAATTTTTCGCCCCACCGGCGCAGTGCCCCGATCCGAAAATCGCGCGGATTGGGCTGCTTTTCCTTTTGGGGAAAGAGTTGCTTGGAAAAACAGAGAATATACAGCCGGACGCTGACTTTTTCCCGGATGCGGACGGTTACGCGTATGGGCAAAAACAGAATCAGAAGCAAAAACGCCACGATCGCGCTCCACGTAATCGCCGTTGCCATACGCATCCCCTCCTCACAAAATGGATTCTTCCTCCGCCGGTTCTGCCTCAGCAGCAGCCGCACGCGGCTCCGCGCCGTCGCCGGACTGCTCCAGATCCAGCGCGATCTGCTCGGCAAACAGGTTTTCCTCCGGCCGCAAAAACAGTTCCGCTGCCGGCAGCTGCTTGAGCGAGGTCAGCCCGAACACCCGCAGAAAGTCCGCCGATGTGCCCCACAGCGTGGGTCGGCCGGGCAAATCGAGCTTTCCTTTCGCCTCGATCAGCCCCTTTTCTGCCAGAGAGGACATGATATAGCCGGAATCCACACCGCGCACCTCATCGACAAAGGAACGGGTCACCGGCTGATTGTACGCCACAATTGCGAGCACCTCAAAGGAATTCTTCGACAGATTCCCGCCGCGTCGGATTCCAAGCGCAGTTTTAATATATTCTAGATATTGCTCCCGCGTGGCAAGCTGACAGCTGTCTCCAAGCATCAGCAATTGGATGCCGCGCTGTTCGTACCATCCCTCCATCTCCTGCAAAAGCGTGCGCAAAACGCGCATGGGGAGATTCAGGGTATCCGACAGTTTTTGCAGCGTGACGGGATGCCCCGCCGCAAACAGAATCGCCTCGATTGCTTCTTTCGCCCGCTGCGGCTCCATGGGGGCGGCAGCACTCTCCGCGCTGTTTGGATTTTGCGCCTGCTCGGCGCTTTCCAGATTGACTTCGTTGTTCAAAATGATACTCTCCGCATTTCTAAACTTTTATTGAAAGGTACTGTCATACGCGCCGGCGTCAATTTCTTCCGCCGCATCGGTCAGCGAGCAGATGAAGCGGTAACGGTATTCGTCTTCCCCGTCTGCCGCATTTTCCCGCCCGACACAAACCAATTCCTTTTCCAGCGCAATATGTCCGTCCTTGATCAGGGAAAGCACGGCGATAAAAATCGCAACAACCTCGCTTTTGGTTTCGGCGCGGTCAAAAAGACTTTCAAAGTCGCGGCGGCGGTGCGCGTGCAGCTGCTCCAGCACATCGCGGATTTTATCAGACACCGGAACAATGGTTTTTTGGATGATCGGCTGAATGTTGGAAATAGGCGGTTCCTTTTCACGCTCCTTTTTGGTCAGCAGCCTTGCCACCGCCTGTTGCAGCAGTGCAATGTCCTGCGGCGCAATATACCGACTGTCCGAGGGAATTTCATCCGTGTCCTTCACCATGCGGCGCTTATAGCAGTCATATTGCTCCTCCAGATAGACCGCCGCCTGCTTGGCGCGCTTGTATTCGATCAGCGCCTGCGCCAGCCGCTCGCGGGGGTCCTCTTCATTCTCGTCGGTTTTGGGCAAAAGCATGCGGCTTTTGATATACATCAGTTCCGCCGCCATGACGATGAATTCCCCGGCGATTTCCATATTCATTTGCTGCATTTGCTCGATATGCTGCATGTACTGGTCAAAAATAACGGTGATCTGGATATCCATGATATCCATTTTGTTTTTCATGATCAGCGTCAGCAAAAGATCCAAAGGGCCTTCAAAATCCTGCACCTTGTAGGTGAATGCTTCTGTCATAAATACCTCGTATCAGAAAAAAGGTAAAAGCTCGATCAGAAAGATCATCGCGCCGGTCACTTTGTCCATCACCCACATCAGCGGCGTTGTGAGAATACCGGACCAAAGCGCGATCATCAGAATGATCTGGATATACTGCTCATACCGCATCATGCCGAAATAGATCCGATCCGGCAGAAAGATGTTGAGCACGCGCGAGCCGTCCAGCGGCGGGATGGGTATCATGTTGAACACCGCCAGATAAATATTCAGCTGGAAAAACAGATTCAGAAAATACAGTGAGTAATTCACCATGTTTGCGACAAAAGAACTTTCGGACATGATATACAGCGTGCCGCCGTATTCTGCGAGCAGTCCTGTCCCGAGAAAAATGCGTTGGAGCGTCTCCAGCAAAAGCAGTCCCAAAAAGGACAGCAGCACATTTGCCGCGGGACCCGCCAGCGCGGTCAGCGCCATGCCCTGCTTGGGCTTGTTGAAATACCGCGTGTTGATCGGAACGGGCTTTGCCCAGCCAAAGCCGAACAGAAACATACAAATCGTTCCGATGGGGTCAAGATGCTTGAGCGGGTTCAAGGTGAGGCGTCCCAGACTTTTCGCGGTGGGATCGCCGCATTTGTATGCGACCCAGCCGTGTGCCACCTCGTGACAGGTCAGCGCCAGCAGCACGACGGGCACTCTCAAAAGCAAACCGGGAATATCCGTGAACAGTCCCATCAGATTGGACATGATACCGTTTAGCATTTTCCCTTTACTCCTTTTGCATTGCGATCTCCTCGATGATCTTCCACACGCTGTCCGTCCCCTGTCCCTTCAGGGAGGAAAACGGGATGACTTTTGCAGAGGGCAGAATCATCTGATCCTCCTGCAACGCCTGCAGCTGCTTGGCGCGCTGCGTGGCGTTGAGCTTGTCCGCCTTGGTTGCCACAATGATATAGGGAGTGCCGGTCTCATACAGCCATTGCAGCATGACATCGTCATCCTTGGTCGGTCCGACCTTCATATCAATCAGTTGAATCACCAGCTTCAGCGCGCTGTTATCACGGAAATAGCTGTCCGTCAGCGCCGACCACTTTGCCTGTTCGGCGGCGCTGCGCCGCGCATAGCCGTAACCGGGCAGATCCACCAGGTACAGACTGTTGTCAACACAATAGTAGTTGACCGTGATGGTTTTTCCCGGCTCCGCCGATACCCGCGCCAGCTTCTTTCGTCCGAGCAGGGTGTTGATCAGCGAACTTTTGCCGACGTTAGAACGCCCGGACAGCGCCAGCTGCGGTAAGCCATCCTGCGGAAACTGCGATTGCAGTCCGCAGGTGCGCAGGGACACATTGTGCCTGTTGAGCTTCGTCATCTCCGTGTTTTCCTTTTCTTCCAAATTCATACAGCAGGATTACCACAGAATTGCTTCCCGCAGCACTTCGTCTACCGCCTCGCAGGGGACAAAGCGCAGCTTTTCCCGCACCGTGGGATCCACCTGCTCCAGATCCGGCAAGTTCGTCTTGGGAATGCAAACCGTCGTCATGCCTGCACGGTATGCCGCCATGGTCTTTTCCCGCAGTCCACCGATCGGCAGCACCCGCCCGCGCAGCGTGACCTCCCCGGTCATTGCAACGTCGTGGCGCACCGGCTTGCCCGCAAGCTCGCTGACAAGCGCTGTGGTCATCGTTACCCCGGCGCTGGGCCCGTCCTTGGGGACAGCCCCCTCCGGGACGTGGATATGAATATCCCGGCTTTTATAAAAATCAGGCGCAATCTGCCAGGTCTCGCAGTGCGAGCGGATATAGGTGATCGCCGCATGGGCGCTTTCCTTCATCACGTCGCCCAAAGACCCGGTCAATTCGATCTTGCCGCTGCCCTCGGTGGCGCATGCCTCAATCTGCAGCAGCTCGCCGCCGCTTTCGGTATACGCCAGCCCGTTGACAACGCCGATCTGGTCGTTTTTCTCATTGATATCAGCGGGATATTTACGCGCACCCAAATAGCTTTCCAGGGATTTTTCCGTCACGCAAACGCTTTTTTGCCCCTGTTCCAGCAGCTTCATTGCGCTGCGGCGGCACACTTTGGCGATTTGTCGTTCCAGTTGACGCACGCCGCTTTCCCGCGTGTAGCCGTCAATCATCAGATACAAGGCGCCGTCCGTGATTCTCATCTCGGTGCTCTTCAGCCCGTGACGCTTTCTCTGCTTGGGGATCAGATGATGCTTGGCAATGCGGAACTTTTCCTCGCGCGTGTAGGTGGGCAGCTCGATAACCTCCACCCGATCCAGCAGGGGACGCGGCACCGTTTCCAGCGTGTTTGCGGTTGCGATGAAAACGCAATCAGACAAATCCGTGGGCAGCTCCATGAAATGGTCGCGGAAATTCTGATTCTGCTCGCTGTCCAGCACCTCCAACAGCGCGGAGGCAGGGTCGCCGTGTGCGTCTCTTGTCAGCTTGTCCAATTCGTCTAAAACAATCAGGGGATTTTTCACCTGCGCCTGAATCATGGCGGAAACCAGCCGTCCCGGCATTGCGCCGATATAAGTCTTCCGGTGTCCGCGGATGTCCGCCTCATCCCGCACGCCGCCCAGGGAAATGCGCACATATTTGCGGTTCATCGCCTCGGCGATGGAAGCGCAGATGGAGGTTTTGCCCACGCCGGGCGGGCCGACCAGACAGAGAATCTGGTTGTTGAGCTTCGGATTGCGCTGCTTTACGGCAAGATATTCCAAAATGCGCTCTTTGACCTTTTCCATGCCGTCATGATCGCGGTCGAGAATTTCCCGCGCCAGCGCAATATCTGTGCGATCCTCGGTTTTTGCCGTCCAGGGATATTCCAGACAGGTATCCAGATAATTGCGCAAAATGCCGCTCTCTGCCGAGCCGTACGGCATCTTGGACAGACGCTTGGTTTCTTTCACCAGCTTTTGCCGGATCTCCTTATTCGCGCCGGCACAGACCGTATTGATCTTTTCCATGTATTCGGAGATTTCGTCGCCGTCCTCCCCGTCGAAAAAGTCCTCTTCCTCCTCGCCGTCATAGCTCTGCCCGTGCATCAGCTCCTGCTGAATGACACGCATCTGCTCCCGCAGATAGTATTCGCGCTGATTCTGATCGATTCGTTCTTTCACGCGCTTGTGAATGTCCATCTCTGTTTGCAGCAACTCTTCTTCTTTTTGCAGCAGCAAATCGACCAGCTCCAGGCGCGTGAAGGGATTGAACTCTTCCAGCGTTGCCTGCTTGTCCTGATATTTGACAAGAATGTGCGCGCCGATCAGATCGGCGAAAAAGCCGGGATCCTTGACAGAGCGGATCATTGCCAGCAGCTCCGGGGAGAGCTTGGGCAGATAGCGTGCGAATCTGTCCAGTGCCTCGACCGTGTCCATCAGCAGTGCCTCACCGTGCAGGCCGCCTTGTTCGGAGATCACCAGCTGCTTGCAGATAATATCGGCGCTGCTCACAGAGCTGTCAAAGTAAAACTGCGTGACAGACGCGCGCATTTCCGGCTCCACAATCAGCCGTGCCGCGCCGTCGGGCAGCTTGAGCAGCTGCTGAATTTTTCCCGTCACGCCGACGCGGTACAGTCCCTCCTCGCGCAGCGGTTCCTCCGCGTCCTTGCGCGACAGAAAGAAAAGCAGCGTGTTTTTTTTCGATGCCTGCTCGCACACGCGAATCAGCTTTGGGTCGTGTATTTCAAAACTAATCGGTACATGGGGAAACAGCACAATGCCGCTGACGGGAATCAGGGGCAGCACCATTTGCTCCGCAGTCTCAAAGGTTTTTGCCATAAATTGCTTATATCCTCTCATCATTCATCGTTCGGTGCACACAAAAGATGCATATAGGCGCGCGCACCTTTCGATACATAATAAAATATCATTTTACATTATATCATAAACCTGCATTTTTTTCTACCGATTGGAACCGATATTCACAATAAATTCAAAAACGGCTATTTTCCGCTGCCACGCCTCGCCCTTTCCCTCTGCGCCTCCTGCGCGTCCGTGCATAAAATGACAGTGGGCGGCACGGCGCGCGCTTGCTCCGATGCAAGAGCTGTCCCGCGTGCCGGCAAACAGTGTGCCGCGCCGTCCGTCCCGCATGCAGCCTGCAAAACCGCAGGCTTAAATCAATGTCATGCTTTGCAAGACATCACACAGGAAAGGAAATCGCATTATGATCAATGACAACAATCACGGCTGCACCGGACAGATACCGCCCGGCGGTGTTGCACCGGTGCTGATGTGCGTACCGGATACCGGATGGACAGATCTGTATGAACCGGACACCGGCTTTGGCCGCGGAACCGTTCTGAGCCAACTGGATAAGCCGTTTTTGGGACGGTATTTTGACAAGACGGAGGGCTGCGCCAACTACCGCATGGACCAGTATCGGTTTTTTGATATGGCAGACGAGGAGCAGACCGAGGAGGAAGACCGATGAGACGACAGAAAACAGAGCAGGAAAAACTCCTGCACCGGCTGCAGGTAGCGGATTTCGCGCTGCATGAAAGCGCACTGTATCTGGACGGACACCCCTATGACCGCGCAGCAATGGAATACTACGGGAAAATGCGCGAAAAGCACGACGCGCTGACGCGCGAATATGAGGAGATGTTCGGCCCGGTCACATACTTCGGCAATCTGAGCCAAGACTGGCAGTGGAGCGAAGGCCCCTGGCCGTGGCAGACGGAAGAAATGGCGAATATGTGTCCCGATCGGAACGGAAAGGAGAAACAGTAACGATATGTGGGTTTATCAGAAAAAATTACAGTACCCCGTCAACATCAAGCAGCCCAATCCCCGAACCGCAAAGCTCATCTTAAGTCAGCTGGGCGGTCCCCATGGCGAGAAAGGCGCGGCTGACCGCTATTTACAGCAGCGCTACAGCATGCCCTTTGACAAGGTAGTGGGAATGCTCACAGACATCGGCACAGAAGAACTGGCACATCAGGAAATTGTGTGTGCCATCGTGGCACAGCTCACGCGGAACATGTCCATTTCCGAGCTGGAGCAGAGCGGAATGGACGCATATTTCATCGACCACACCAACTCCGTGTATCCCCAAAGTGCCGGCGGCGTGCCGTTCAGCGCAGAAAGCTATGCCGTCACCGGTGACGCAATCGCGGATCTGAGCGAGGATCTGGCAGCGGAGCAAAAGGCGCGGCTGTCCTATGACAACATCCTGCGCTTTTTGGACGACCCGGATGTGATCGACCCGATCCGCTTTTTGCGCCAGCGGGAATTGGTCCATTTCCAGCGTTTCGGCGACGCGCTGCGCATGGCAAAGGATCATTTGGATTCGAAAAACTATTATGCCTACAATCCCGGCTTTGACGGATGTCAGCCGCCGATGCGCGACAAATAATTTCTCCGCTCAGGCACGCTATTATCCTCGATATGCAAAAGTCCCGGAAACGGCGAACCGTTTCCGGGCTTGCATAACCGGCGTATAAATTATTGCTGCTCCGTATCCTGCGGCGTTGTTTCCTTGAGCGTGACCTCAACGGTCATTTCTTTTCCGTCGCGGTCAATCTGCAGCTTCAGCATGTCGCCGGCGTTTTTCTCATCCAGCAGATCTCTCAAATCCTGGGAGGTTTCGATGTCTTTTCCGTCCGCCTGCAAAATCAGGTCGCCGCGCTTGAGTCCCGCGTCAGAGGCGTTGGAATTTTCCACCACCTCATAGACATAGACGCCGTAGGTTTCTACCCCGTAATACAACAGTTCCTGATAGGTGTCAATGGTGACCAAATTGACGCCGAGCGAAAAGCGCCCGTGCACATAGCCCAGCTGCATCAGATCGTCGATGATGGGAATGGCGGTGTTCACCGGGATAGCAAAACCCAGCCCTTCCACATTCGTCCCAGAGGATTTTGCATTGACAATGCCGATCAGTTCACCCTTCATATTAAACAGGCCGCCGCCGGAATTGCCGGGGTTAACTGCCGCGTTGGTTTGCAGCAGAACCATGGTCTCACCCTCCACGGTGATTTCACGGTCTTTCGCGGAAATAATACCGTCGGTAACGGTGCCTCCGAGCGTACCCAGAGGATTGCCGATCGCAACGCATCTCTCGCCGACCACCAGTTGGGAGGAGTCGCCCAGCGTGGCAAAGGTCATGTTTTCAGCGTCTATTTTGATCACGGCGATATCCGTCACCGAATCGGTACCGACCAGCTTCGCTTCATAATAGTCGCCGCTGCGCAGACGCACATGAATATTGTTGGCGTCGGCGATGACATGATTGTTCGTTACAATATATCCGTCTGCGGTGAGAATCACGCCGCTGCCTGCGCCCTCGGAGGTGTAGGAGGCACGGAAGCCCTGCGTGACATATTCCGTGACAATTTCCACAACACTGTCTCCGACCTTCTCCGTAATCTGCGCCACACTCAGCGCATCGCCGTCGCTTTCCTCGTCCTTTGCCAGCGTCAGCTTGCTGTCGTCAGACAGTTCAGGCTGCTTTGCAACGGTGCTGTCCGCATCGACGCCGGATTTTGTCGCCGTGCTCTGATCCGTATCCAAAAGCTTCTCCCGCAAAACCGGCCCCGCCATGCTGCCCAGTGCAGCACACGCAAAGGAGAGCACCAGACAAACAGCCACCAACGCAGCGGCGCCGCCGCGAGTCACAAACTTCTTTTCTTTTGGTTTTTTGTGAACCGCCGGCTTTTTGCTGTGCGGCGGGGTGTAGGGCGGAACACTGGATGATGCGCCGCCGTGCGGGTACGCATTTCCGGCATCGACTCCGGCGTTGCCCGCCGAGCCAGTGTTTCCGCTGCTGTACTGATAGCGATAGGAATTTTCGCTCTTGCCGAAGGTGTTTTCTCCGGCGGTATCCGCCTCAAACGGCCGCTCCACGGTATGCGCGGCGTTTGCCGCTTCGGAGGAATAGGTTGCATCTGTGGGTGTACCGTCCACTTGCCCCGAAACGTCTGCGTGCTCCGTCGGAGCCGCTGTGTCTGCCGCCGGTTCTGCCGTATGCTCCGGCGCGGCGGAAGGCTCTGCCTGCGCGGCATCGGTCTGTTCCTGCTTGACAATCGGTTCGCCGGTCATGGGATCGTAGCGGATTTCGCGGTTGTCTTGATTGTTGGTGTTGAAATCCATATATGTCACTCCTTGCTCGTATTTGGAAGCAGTATGCTTTCTTCTTTCTGCTTCTATCATAAAGGCGCAATGTGACGGCTTTTTGAAAAGCCACTGAATGATATTTGAAAGAGAAAATTTGCCAACACGCGGATCTTGTTTTTTCCTACATTCTCTCCAAGATCGCCTTCTTCAATGTTCAGCGTTCCGTTTTCAACCAACCGAGCAAGTTCCCTCTCCTTTGGTGAAATTTCATACTCCCGCGCAATTTTCCGAATGCGCTTTTCCTGCCGCTTCACTTCACGGTTTGCCGCCCGTATGGTTTCCGCGTTCGCATAGTGATTCGTCATCGGCTTTGCAATCCGGATACCGTTTTTCTCCATCGAGCTGATTTTCCGTTGGTTTTCCCCG
>DBGFNI010000111.1:0-8539 GCA_048527645.1 Eubacteriales bacterium
GTTTATAATAATGCTGTGTCGTTCTGCACTTTTTATTTACCGGTTATTCCCCAGCGCATTCTTCAGCTATTTGAAAAGGAGAAAGACTTCATGCCTCAGCATACTGAACTCATTAACGCACTTGCTTCTCACGAAGCGCCGGTGATGTTGCTTAATTCCAAGGGAACAATTGTATACAAGAACATGCCTGCAGAGCGTTTGATTCGTATGAACCGTAGAGAAAAAGTACTGGACTATCTTGTACCGAAAAGCTATGCAGCTTATGAGAGACTGTTTGTGCAACGTTCCGTCACGGAGCTGCTGGAGTTTCAGATTCCCGGCGCTTACCACTGTGCATCCGCTTGCGTTACGCAGAGTGAGGGTGTAATGGTGATCGTTTTGCAGTTTTTATCTTCGCTGCAATTTGTCAAAGAAGATGCTGAAACAATCGCAAGGCATGTTGAAGAAGACATTCTTTCTTCTATTGCCGTGGTAAACACAGCCGGAACACTGATTGCGCAGAAACTGGGTGATACTGAGACGGAGCTGGTGGAGACTTATACGCGTCAGCAAAAAAACATCTACGCGTTGTTCCGGGTGCTGCGTCAGTATCACACCGTCTGTCTGGGCGAACATCTGACCAAGAGTGCCGTATTTGCGGATTGCCGGGAACTGGTTTCTGAAATTGTGAATATGATGAATCAGGAAAAGCCAAGCACGCTGCCTGCTATCGTGATGCTGCCGCCGGAGCACGGCGCGGAGGAGTATTGCTGCAAGATATATGCGGAAGAACTTCAAAAGTATCTTTGTACATGGCTGTGCGACGTTTTGTCCGGCGCGGTGCGTGATGTGTTTTTGCGGCTGCATCAGAACGAGGCGAAAATCAAGCTGTCGGTTGAGTATGTCCCGTTTGTCGAAGAAACAGCAGAGAGCGGCGAGGCTTCTGCCGAGGGGCGCGCGGCAGAGCATTATCTGACGCTGCGCCGCTACGTCTCCGATCTGCTTGCAAAGCTCAACGGCTGGTCTTTTTCCACCAAGCACGAGCATGACGGGACGATGCGCATGTCGCTTACGCTGCCCAAAAACTGCATCGGCAGCTCGCTGCATGCAAAGCGGATTGCCGCAACGGACGAACAGCGCGAGCTGAGAAAGATGCTGATCGGCGACGAGCTCAAGCATTTGTTCTACTACACAATGCAGAAAAAGTCCTGACGGACAGCCACGCATGCCGACCTGCCGTGTAAGCAGAGGCATCTGCTCGCAATTTTAGATTTTTCTTTCAATCAATGCCGCCGCTGCGCGGTAGAACGGAGTATCGTTTATGAAATGCCCCAACTGCGGTTACACAGAGAGTAAAGTGATTGATTCCCGCCCGACAGACGAATACACAAGTATTCGCCGCCGCAGGGAGTGTCTGTCCTGTCAGCACAGATTTACCACCTATGAAATTGTGGATACTATCCCGCTGATGGTGCTCAAAAAGGACGGGAGCACGCAGATGTTTGACCGCAACAAGTTGTTGGGCGGCATGATGCGCGCATGCGACAAGCTGCCGGTCAGCCGTCAGCAGCTGGAGCAAATAGTCGATGAAGTGGAAAGCGATTTGCAGAATTCGCTGGACAGCGAGCATACGACAAAGCACATCGGTGTGCTTGTGATGGAAAAACTGAAAAAAATCAATGCGGTTGCGTATGTGCGTTTTGCATCTGTGCACCGCGAATTTAAGGATCTGCAATCCTTTCTCAATGAATTGGAGCAGCTCAAATCGGAGAATCGCGACAGCGGCGCCGAGGATTAACTGTCAGGTCTGCATACGGGCGATTTGCGGAATGCCCGGCGTTTGTCCGGTGCAACAACGGCGGATGAAAAAGCGTGTTGCGTTTTTTGCCTGCCGACAATTTCAACAGTCATGACGCCGTGGGACGGCGGAAGGAGAAAACCATGGAACTGAAAGGGAAAAAAGCCCTCTTTTTGGGCGACAGTATTACAGAGGGTGTGGGAACCAGCAGCCCGGAGCATATTTATCTGAATGTGCTCAAAGAGAAGTACGGTATGGCACAATGTGTGAATTACGGAATTTCCGGCTCCCGCATTGCGCGCTGCGCGGGTTTGCCCATCAGTGAGCTGACGGCGTATAATGAAGATTTTTGTCTCCGCCTGGAGCGGATGGAGCCGGACGCCGATCTGGTGGTGGTGTTCGGCGGTACCAATGACTTCGGTCACGGTAACGCGCCGATCGGCACACCGCAGGATCGCACGCCGGACACCTTCTGGGGGGCGTGCCATTATCTGATGGAGGGCTTGATGACCAAATATCCCCGGGCGCAAATCGTTTTTATGACGCCTTTGCACCGCGAATGGGAGGACGCTGCTTCTGCGGAGAATAAAAATGAGCTGAACAGCGTGGATTTGTGCGCGTACCGTGAAATTCTCATGGAGGCGGCGCGCTATTATGCGATTCCCGTGCTGGATTTGTATTCGATCAGCGGGATTCAGCCGCAGGTTGCGGCAAACCGTGAGTTGTATCTGCCGGACGGCTTGCATCCCTCTGATGCGGGCAACGCGAGAATCGCGAACCTTTTGGGCAACTTTTTGCAGCAGCTGTAAAACGGCGGGAAAGCTTGCGGTCTGTCGGAAAGGCAGGCGGAGCGTATCCGGCGGCATGTAAATGCATTGGCTTGCGATGCGGCGCTGATTTAACAACAATCCTCCGTATGATGACGATCATACGGAGGATTGTTTTGTTTGAAAGAATAAGGATGCGATCGCCTGCTGAATGCAGCGCTGCGCGGGCGTTTTGCTTGCCGTGCGTCGGCGGGTTTGATACGCAAAAGGCGTCTCCTGCGGCAAAAGCCACAGGAGACGCCGATTGGGTTTGCAGTGCGCTGTGGAAAAACGCGGCACCGCCGCTGTCAAACCAGTTTTCTGCCCATCAGCACGCCCATGACGGACGCCATCATCAGCCCGCGCGTCCAGCCGCTGGAGTCGCCCAGGCAGTGCAGTCCTTTGATGGAGGTGTTGAAGTTTTCATCCATTTTGACGCGGTTGGAGTAGAACTTGAGTTCGGGAGAGTAGAGCAGAGTTTCGGTTGCGGCAAAGCCCGGAACCACATGATCCAGCGCCTGAATGAAATTGATGATGTTCATCATCGCGCGGTAAGGGATTGCCGCTGTAATGTCGCCGGCGACCGCGTCGGTCAGCGTTGGCTTGAGGTTGGACTGGCTCAATTCCTTCGGCCAGGTGCGCTTGCCATCCAGAATATCGCCGAAGCGCTGCACCAGAATGTGCCCGTCGCCGAGCATGTTGCACAGCTCGCCGACCTTTTGCGCATATGCGATCGGCTGATTGAAGGGCGTGGAGAAATTGTGGGAAACCAGGATGGCGAGGTTGGTGTTGTCGCTCTTCAGTTCCTTATAGGAGTGACCGTTTACCACAGCAAGGCCGTGGTCATAGTTTTCCTGACTGACAAAGCCGCCGGGGTTCTGACAGAAGGTACGCACTTTATTTTTGAAGGGCTGCGGATAACCGATCAGCTTGGATTCGTACAATACCTCGTTGACCTTCTCCATGACCTCGTTGCGCACCTCTACGCGGACGCCGATGTCAACGGTGCCCGGCTCATGTGCGATGTTATGCTCAGCGCAGAGCTTTTCCAGCCATTCTGCGCCGCGGCGTCCGGTGGCGACGATGACATCGTCGGCATAGATATTGAAGGTTTCGCCGCCGCAGGAAAGCGTCGCGCCGACGCACACCGACCCCTCCAAAATCAGGTTGGAGCATTCGGTGTCAAACAGCAGTTCCACGCCGCTCCGGATCAGGTGCTGCTCGATGGCATAATAGATACTTTGCGCCTTTTCCGTCCCCAAATGGCGGATCGGGCAGTCGACCAGGCGCAGCCCTGCCTGAATTGCCCGCTTGCGGATATCTTTCACTTCCTCGGTATTGCCGACGCCTTCTACATGTGTGTCCGCGCCGAACTCGAGATAAATGCTGTCCGCATATTTGATGGTTTCTTCCGCGGTGTCATAGCCGATCAGGTTGGGCAGATCGCCCCCTACATCAGGGCTCAGGGAGAGCTTCCCGTCAGAAAACGCACCTGCGCCGGAAAATCCGGTTGTAATCTGGCAAGGCTCACAGTTTACGCATTGTTTGGTTTTAAATTTGGGACACTTGCGCTTTTCAATTGCGTGACCCTTGTCGGCGAGAATGATCTTTTTCTTTGTGCCCTTGCGGAGCATTTCCAGCGCTGTGAAGATCCCGGCAGGGCCTGCGCCGATGATTAATACATCTGTTTTTTTATTTTCCATGGTTATCCATTGCCTTTCGTTTCGGTTATATTTAATAATGAAGAATCAAAATATGTCCAGGGGGATATTTGCACCGGCAGCGCGGAAAAGGTGCGCTGCTTTTTCTCAACGGGATGCTGAAAGGAAAGCTGCGCGCTGAACAGGGCGAGCTGCGGACACTTGCAGCGACTGCCGTATTTTCCGTCGCCGGCGATCGGAAAGCCGCGCGAGGCAAACTGAACGCGGATCTGATGAAATCTACCTGTGTACAAATTCACCTTGACCAGCGACAGGGGCGAGCCGATCTGTGTGCAGACCGAATCGATCACCTGATAGGACAGCCGCGCCTGCTTGACGCCGGCGCGCATGCTGTCTGCCACATAGGCCTTTCCGGCGCGCTTGTCTGCAAACAGAAGATCCTCCCAGACGGCGCTGCGTTGCGCCGGGACGCCGCTGATCACGGCAAGGTATTCCTTTTTGAACATGTCGGTCTGCTGAATCTGTCTGCCAAAGGCAGTCGCAGCGCTTTTTGTTTTGGCATATACCATCACGCCGCCGACTACGCGATCCAGCCGATGCACGGTGAACAATGCGTCTGTTTGCGTTTGTCGGCGCAGGGCGGCAGGAAGATATTCCGACGGGTCATCGCCGTCCTCGGCGAGCAGCCCGGCGGGTTTGACGCAGACGATCAGGCTGTCGTCTTCCGATAGAATGGGAATCATGAACCTTCTCTCAGCTTTTGAAAAAAATGTTGCAGTATCTGTGCGCACTCATGCTCCAATATCCCGCCGGTGATTTGCGGGCGGTACCAGCCGGGTGTCTCACACAGATTCACTTTTCCGCCCATGGCGCCCCCATTGCGATCCGGTGCGCCGTATACCACGCGGTGGATACGAGCGTTGATTGCGGCGCCGGTGCACATGGGACACGGTTCCAGTGTGACGAAGAGCGTAGCGCGGTGCAGCCGCCAGCCGCCCAGCGTGCGGCATGCCTGCTCGATGGCGCGGCATTCTGCGTGGCATAGGGCGTTTTGATCTGTTTCTCTGGTGTTGTATGCTTCGCCGACGATTCTTCCGTCGTCCCAGACAACAAGGGCGCCGACCGGAATTTCTCCCAGGTCTGCCGCCCGTGCGGCAAGGGACAGTGCGAGATTCATATAATGCTCGTCCGGCTGCGGCAGGGCGCGGGGTGGGGTAGAGTCATATGGTTTTACCGATGTGCTCATACTGCCTGCTCTTTGATTTCTTTGAGGCGCTTCATCACACCGTTGGCACCGCGGCCGAAATAGTCATGCAGCGTTTTGTATTCCGCGTACAAACGGTCATAGGTAGCTGCTGCTGCCGGATCCGGCTTGTAGCTGTCTGCGCGTACCTTGGACATTGCTGCGGCAGCGTCAGCGATGGTGGCATATCCGCCGACCTCTTTCCCGGCGACGGCTGCGGCGAGAATGGCGCTGCCCAGCGCCGGAGCTTGGGAGCAGTCAACGATTTTGACCTCCATGTTCAGCACATCGGCGTAAATCTGCATGGTCAGCGTGCTCTTTTGTGAAATGCCGCCGCAGGCGTAAAATTCATGCACGGCAAGCCCGTGATCACGATAGTTTTCAACAATGGTGCGTGTGCCGTAAGCGGTCGCCTCCAACAAAGCGCGGTAGATCTCTTCCGGACGGGTTGACAGGGTCATGCCCAGCATCACGCCGGACAGATCAACGTCTACCAGCACGGAGCGGTTGCCGTTCCACCAATCCAGTGCGACAAGGCCGTTTTGTCCGGGCTTTTGCTGCGCGGCGAGCTGTTCGATAAATCGAATGGGCTTCATTCCTGCCGCCTCTGCCTGTCGGCAGATATCTGCCGGACAGCAATTGTCCATGAACCAAGCAAAATGATCGCCGCAGCAACTTTGTCCGCTCTCATATCCGAATGTGCCGGGCAGAATGCCGTCCTCCACGACGCCGCACATGCCGGGAACATTGATTTCCCGGTCGCCGAGCATCATATGACAGGTTGAGGTGCCGATGATTGCCAGCATTTTACCGCTGTCTGTAATTCCTGCGGCGGGGATGGCAACATGCGCGTCGACATTGCCGACAGTGACAGCGATACCGGGGCGCAAACCTGTGCGATGTGCCATCTCCTCGGTCAGCCCGCCTGCCGACGTTCCAATCGCTTTGACCGGCGCATTGAGTTTTTCGCTTACTGCGTTGCGCAGACGGGGATGGAGCGCGGCAAGAAAGTCTGAGGACAGATCGCCGTCTTGCTTGTGCCAGAGCGCTTTGTATCCGGCGGTGCAGGAATTGCGGGACAGCTTGCCGCACAGCATCCAGGTGATCCAATCGGCAGCTTCGATGAAATATGCCATGCTGTCATAGATCGCAGGTGCTTCATCCAGAATCTGCCACAGCTTCGGATAATACCATTCACTGGAAATTTTCCCGCCGTACCGTGCGAGAAAGTCCTCTCCCCTCTGCTCGGCAATTTCGTTGAGCCGGTTGGCGTATTTCTGCGCTGCGTGGTGCTTCCACATTTTTACATAAGCATGCGGATTGCTCTTGAATCGTTCGTCAAAGCACAAAGGGGTACCCACCGCGTTCGTGGGCAATACGGTGCAGGCAGTGAAGTCTGCCCCGATTCCGATGACGTCGCCGCCGTCCACGCCGCTTTTTTTCAAAACGGCAGGAATGGTGTGATACAGCACGTCCAGATAGTCCTGCGGATGCTGTAGCGCCCAGTCCGGCGGAAGCTTTTCGTTGCTTTCGGGCAGCGATTCGCTCATGACTGCGTGTGGATATTCGTAGGTGTCATCGGCGACAATTTCGCCGCTTTGCACGTTGACCAGCACCGCCCGCCCGGACAAAGAGCCGAAATCGATACCGATGGTGTATTTTGCAGTAGTTTCCATGATGGATTCCTTTCTGATTATATATAATATTCTACCATGTTCCGTGCGGTTATGTCAATCCTTTTTGACAGAGTTTTGCATACTTGCTTTTTTCGATGGCTTTTGTTATACTAACAATATAAAAATGAAAGGACTGATGCTATGTCGAATATATGGCACGATATTTCTCCCAAACGGATTACGCCGGAGGATTTTATTTGCGTGGTTGAAATTCCAATGGGAAGCAAGAAAAAATACGAACTGGACAAAGAAACAGGACTGCTCAGGCTGGACCGGATTTTATATACCTCTACCCGCTATCCGGCAAACTACGGCTTTATTCCGCGCACATACGGGGATGATGAGGATCCGCTGGATGTGCTCATCCTTTGCTCGGAGGCGCTGGAACCGCTCTGTCTGGTGCGTGCGTATCCGATCGGTGTGATTTCCATGATTGACAACGGACGGCGCGACGAAAAAATCATTGCCATTCCGTATACCGATCCGAATTATAATCACTATACGGAAATCGGTCAGCTGCCAAGTCACATCTTTGATGAAATGCGTCATTTCTTCTCTGTGTATAAAAATCTGGAAAACAAGGAGACAGCGGTGGATGAGGTGCAGCCGAAAGAGGCGGCGCTCCAGATCATCCGCGAAGCGATTGATCATTATATTGAGAAGTTCTGCAAGTGATTTTGCTTGACATCGTTTTGCTTTTGTGTTAAGATAGAGCGGCAGACCGGGTTGGGCAATCGCGTAATATGATGCCGAAAGGTTTTATTATGAGGAAAGTCCGGGCTTCACAGGGAAAGGATAACGGATAACGTCCGCCGTAGGTGACTACCGGGAAAGTGCAACAGAAATAAACCGCCTGCTCCGGCAGGTAAGGATGGAAAGGCGAGGTAAGAGCTCACCGGCATACTGGTAACAGTATTGCAAATGTAAACCCTATCCGAAGCAACACCGTTGCGGGTGATTCCCTGACGCGCGAGATTCCGCGCCCCGCATGGGTGGCACCGTTTTTGAAAACGGAAGGAGCGTGGCGACATGCTTCGCAGATAGATGATTGCCCTCGACAGAACCCGGCTTACAGACCCGATCTGAAGCAAAAAAGGCGGTATGACACCGTCTTTTTTTGCTGAAATGCCCTCTTTAACGTGTAAAATCAGAGAAAAACGCTTTTGGAAAAACTTTTTTTAAGAAAAAAGGAAAAAGGGGTTGACAAAGGTCAGAGTGGGTGATATAATAGTCAGGCACTCCGCGAGAGGGAGTGCGGAACGGTCCTTGAAAATTGAACAACAGACGAGAGAAAGAGGCTGCGAAAGCAGTCTTAAAGAGATCTCGACAATTCCTTTTAGAAGCACACAACGAAAGAGTTGTACAAGAGTAAAATG
>DBGFNI010000112.1:0-5245 GCA_048527645.1 Eubacteriales bacterium
AAGAATTTGTTTATATTCGGAGCACAGACAACGCTTGTTCCTTTTGATACAATTCTGCAAGGCGGTTTTGGAGATTTCCACCCTTTTCGCCTTCCCGAAAACGAAAGGGGCTCAAATCGGTAAGGTGTGCGAAAAGCGCCCTGCCGGCGGTTTTTCACAGATGCGGTCTCAACCAGCTCCCTTGAAAATGTGCAGGGTTTTTATTATATTACGATTTGCGGATCATCGCAAGACCTATTTTTCAGATCGTTGCAATTTATGGCATCTATTTTGCATTCTGATACGAAATCAGAATGTGCGCCGGCGCAAAGAATGCCGAGGCGATCACCAGCAAAATCGACCGGCTCATGACGCCGCTGAAGCAAAACAATGCTGACGGGATGATCGAAAGCGCCAGCGCTCTGAAAACACTGTTTTTCTTCCGACAAATCATCCAGATTGCGCAGTAAAGGGGCACCAATGCGGTATCAACGATCAGATAAATCGCAAATGCAGCATCCGACCACCAGCCAAAGTATGTCCCGGGGATATTGATGATCATCCATCCAAAGCAGCCGAATCTGCCGATTTGCTCAATGATTTCAACCGGCTTGTTATGCCATTTGTTTTCAAAGCCGCTTTTGCATCTGACGGCAAATACAATGTTCGGTATCATGATGACAATGATAAAAGCCAAGCCAAATACATTCAGCCATTCCATAAAAAAGGTCTCCGCAATCTCAGGTTTGTTATATTCATGTTTGTTATATTCATGATAGCATATAAATGTGAAATTGTCTACCGCAACAGATGTCAAAAAGACCGCCGGCGCACATTTGTGCGCCGGCGGTCTTGAAATGTTATGAAATGAAAATGCTTTTTCCCCCTTGGTACCATATGCAGAGAAAGCGCGTGTGGAACGGCAATCGGGGGCACCGTTTTTACACAGAAACGGGATTCTTGCCGGCTTTTTCAATCACAAAAAATCAGGAGATGCTTTTTTTAATTTCGGCGAAAACGCCCTGCATGTTTTTGTAGGAGCGTTTGCATCTGGATGAAACGGTGATTTCACCGATCGGCTGATAGTTTGCACGAACCAGTTTGATTTCGCCTTCTTCACCCGCGCCGATGCAGATGTCTGAAAAATCGGCGAATTCTATTTCTTCGCCGTCAAGCTCGCCGATGCAAACGCCGAGCCGCGCGTTTGCGACATTCAGAAGATACCAAGCCAAGCGGATTTCCAGCTTTCCGTCCCGGTAATAAAAATCGGCTTGGGAGCAGTAGTCCTTTGCATCGGGATTGGCATTGCCGTAACGGAGAAGTCCGCTTTCATAGAATTGTGGCGGGAGGGTTTTATTATCGTCGGGAAGATACATTTCGTTTGATATCAATGTATTGATTCGGTTGTATATCCCGCTGTTTTTCTCCGCTCTGCCGCCGTCGAACACCTGCTTTAACACAGTATAGTTGAAATGAAAAGTATCGTAATACGCGTCGCACAACAGGCGCGTTTGATCCTTGCCGTTGATTTTCAGAAGAAAATCGCAGTTTTTGTCGAAAGAAAGGTTATCTTTGCGGCTTTCGCGGCTGCCGACACCCAAAACCGAGATGGGAATATAATAAGTGTCGTTTTCAAAGTCGAAGTCCTTGGGCAAATCGACGAGAATATGCATATAATCGGCGTCATACTGCACTTTGAGTGCGGTGTCTCCGACATATTCCGTGTTTTTCCAATCCTCAAAATTTCCGTCGGGATAGGCTTTGGAAACCTCAAAGCTGAGCAGCCCGTAGCCCTGCTCGGCGGAAGAGAGATTGTGCGTTCTGTCGGTCGGATCGTCGGGATAATACATCACCGTGTTCCAGGTTCTTTTGAACCATTCGTCCTGCCATGAAAAGAGTAATCCTCCGCAATACCCCTCAAGGGCGATGCTCCTTGTCATTTTGGCACAGTATTCGCCTTGCTCTTCCTCGGTAAGCCCGCCCTGATTGTAGCCGTCTACCGAGGTGTGCGCAACGCCGCGCGAGGTGGAAAGCCCGTATTCCGCGACCAGCACAGGCACGCTGTATTGGGTCCTCAGCTCTCTTAAATATGCCCTGTAAGCATCCGGATCGCCGTTTTCATCGCGGAATGCAAGATATTCCTCCTGATGATTCATGAATTCGGGATAGTAGGGATATACATCGACTGCGGCGAATAGCCCTGCGGCATAGGAGGGGCGTTTGCAGATGTTTTCTGTATTGACAGAAACCGCATCTTCCTCTTCAAACGGTTCGTTGGAATGCTTGAGGGTATCGAGGGTTTGCCAGTTCAGAAATGCGATCGGCGTCTGGTGCGCATAGTTTTCCGCCTCAAAGGCGATCAGCGTTTCGCCGACCTCGCAAAGGAACGCCTCGAAGGGAGCGGCGTCGGCATCGGTGTAGAGGTACTCCCCTGAAAACGCCGCCTCATCCGGGTGGGATGCGTTGGTTTCTATCACAAAATCCGCGGGGTATTCCAGTCCTAATATATACCCGATCACATACTGTGAAATATCCTTGTCATAAACGGCGGGGGAAAATTCACCGTAGGTTGTGTAATTGCTGTTGCCGTGAATGATATCCACCGTTTCCCGAACGGAGCGCTTAAAAGCGTTTATTAATATTTCATCGCTCTCAAGCGCATCGGTCAGCGTATACATCAAATCCTCGGAAAACCAGATCCCCTGTATCAAATAGAGCGGATCGTCGGCGTGTTTCCTGTTATAATCGTAAAACGCTTTGTAAAAATCGGGATTCATCACCGTGAACACTCTTACGGTGTTGGCGTTCATTTCTTTGATTTGCCCGAACCACTCAAAATACGTTTCGTAGGAAACATTCGGGTTTGAAAGATCGGTCAGGGCAGAGGTCAGCCCCATGTTTACGCCCCTGATATAAAACAGGCTTGCCTGATCGCCCTCCCGTCGGTAAAAATAGCCGTTTGCGGAGGCAAAAAAGTCATAATTTTTGTCTGTGTCCGGCAGCGTCCCGCTTTTCGGCGGGGCGGGGTATGGGGATGCTTTTTCAGAGGCCGTGCCGTCCTTACAGCCTGATAAAGAAAGCAGGAAAGAAAGGATAAGCAGAGCCGAAACCAGTTTTTTCATTTTTTCTCCGTGTATTTTGCAAGATATTCTTGAAGCTCATAATAGGCGGGCTTGAGCCGCTCGTGCCAGGTCGGTGTGTTCCAACCGCTGTATTCGTAATTCCCGCTGAGAGCAACCGTGAGCTTTTCCGAATCATTGCTCCTGTAAGCAAAGCCCAAATCAAAGCTTTCGTAGCTTTGTGCGGAAATGACCTGCGTTTTCCAAAAGTCGGATATTTGCTGCTTGCTGGACGGATCCATCACATTCAGCAGCTGCCACGGGATTCTTATTTCAAGTTTTCCGTCCTGATAACAGAAATCCGAGAGGGACTTATAATCCGCTGAATCGGGGTTTCCGTTTCCGTAGCGCAGCTTACCGGTTTCATATGCCTTGTCGGGGACAACCTCGCCCGTTCCCTTTACGGTCAGATTATATCCGTAGCACAGGCGCATGATGTCGAACAAGCCGCTGTTTTTCTGATTGCTGTTTTCTTCACTCTTTATATCGCTGAGCTTTTTCGATTCGAGGAAATAATAGTGAAAGGCGTCGTAATACCGGTCAACGAAAATATGCGAATTGTCCTTGCCGTTGATGTATATCAGAAAATCGGCGCCGTTGTCAAATTCGGCATTATAATCTGCGGCTTTCGTGTTTCCCTGATCCGCAATCGTATTGACAGGAATGATCAGGGTATCTTTTTCGAGATTAAAATCCGGAATATCCAACATGAGATAAAGATAACGCTCGTCATTCTTGACAGAAAGACTGCCCTGGTCGGTCGTGACAGTGGGCGTGACGTTTTTCCACTCTGAGGTATCGCCGTCCACATAGCACGCCATGCTGTCCTCTCCCGGATCAAAGGAGAGGATTCCGAAGCACTGCTCCGTTGTCTGGATGTTTGACCAGAAGGGACGGCGGTCGGCAATATCGAACATCACGTTGTTCCAGGTACGCTTGAACCATTCGTCCTGCCATGTGAATACGATGCCGCCTGCGTATTTCGCTTCGTTGATGGACTCAAACATATTGATCAGCATTTTGCCCTGATCGGTTTCGTCCACCATTCCCTGATTATACCCCATGACGCTTTCGTGCCCCATACCGCGTGATGTGGGGATGCCGAATTCGGCCACGAGGATCGGAATGGTATGAGCGAGCTTGAGGTCTTCCAGATAGGCGAGATAGGTATTGACATTTCCGTTCTCATCCACATATTCCAGGTAGTCCTCCTGATAATTCAGGCTATCCGGATAATAGGGATAAATATGATAAGACGCAAACATCCCCGCGCCGAAGTTACGGCACTTGACGTTTTCGATGTTGACGGTCGCCTTGTCTTCGTCCTCATGCGGCTCGTTGGGATGCGTCAGCGGGTCTGTGGTGATCCAGTTGCTGAAAGCGAAAGGCGCCTGAAAGCTGTAATTTTCGGTTTCGTGCTTGATCATGGCATCGCCGACTCTGCACAAAAACGCCTCAAAAGGAGATGCGGTCTGGGTGTAAAGATATTCCCCGTCATAGTCTTTTTTGTCGGGATGCTGGTTGTCGGTATTCACGACAAAGTTTGGCTCCCATTCAATGCCGATAATCCAGCCTGCAAGCCATTGCGAGACATCTGCGGTGTATGTACCGTATGCTTCGCCGGCGGTTTCGGCGATTTTGGCATTGCCGTGTATGACATCCACAAGATTCTTTGCATCGGCGGTAAAATCGTTCAGGATTTTCTCATTTTCTGCATATGCGTCTGAAAGACGCTCGATGTCGTCCTCATTTACCCAGATTCCCTGAAATAGGAAAAGCGGATTCGATGCTTTTGCGTTGAAATCCTTGAGCGCCTGATAAAACTGCGGCGGCATAAGCGTGTAGACGCGTATGCAGTTGCAGTTCATATCGCTGATATATCCGAACCAACGGTAATAGCTTTCATAGGAAATGGTCAGGTCTCCGGGAAAAAGCCCCGGTTCCGTGGCGCCGATGTTTACGCCGCGCATAAACAGCTGCTGCCAATCGCCGTCCTCGTAGAGATAAAGATAGTCGCCTTTTGCCCGGAATCTGTAGCTGATTCCCGACTGATTGTCGGTATAGGTTTCAAAGCCGGTTGCGGTCGCATCCTTTTTGTCTTTTTTTGCGGTATAAAAGGATATTCCGTGAATTCCGAACCTCTCCAA
>DBGFNI010000113.1:0-11887 GCA_048527645.1 Eubacteriales bacterium
ATTATAACACATCCCGCCCCGAAAATGCAAGAGAGGATTGCATCCTGTTTTGCCCGCCTCCCGCAAAAAGCCGCAAAGCGGCAACGCCTTTGCCCCGTGTTTTCCGGCGCGAAAAAGTC
This sequence comes from Eubacteriales bacterium, assembly GCA_048527645.1. Lineage (GTDB taxonomy): Bacteria > Bacillota > Clostridia > Oscillospirales > CAG-272 > HGM12669. Next base: position 120 of record DBGFNI010000113.1, read on the forward strand.
GGAAAAGCGGCGTACTTTTTCGTGCTGCCGCCTTGCAATCAAAGGGAAAATGTGTTAAAATAATAAAGATAACAAATCGGGAGGGGTAATCATGAATAAAATCGGTATCGCAGACTACGGCATGAACGTGTACTGCGGCGGCATGCTGGACTATGAAATGCGCATGGAGCAGCTGCGCGCCATCGGCTATGACGGGGCGGAGCGGCTGGAGCCGCTGGACGCCGCAGATCTTGTCGACAAGATGACAACGCTTGCGCGCCTGGGAATGGATTTCGGCACGGTGCGCACCGCCAAGGCGGATTTGAGCATCCGATGGACCGCCGCCACAGGGCGCAAATATGTGTGGATCAACAGCCCGGACACCCGCGACGGCATGGACGCGCTGTGCCGCCAGGCAAACTATCTGTCGGATGTATGCGACAAATACAACATTGTCTGCGGCATTCACAATCACCTGGGCACCCCGGTGCAAACGCAGGAGGAGCTGGAGTGTTTTCTCAGCCGGTGTCCCCGCGCGGGCATCGTGTATGACGTCGGCCACATGGCGGTGGCAGGGGGCGATGTTACGGCAATCGCCGAAAAATACGCTGACCGCATTTTAGCCGTTCATCTCAAGGAGTGGTGCTACACGACGGATAACCGAGAGCTCGAATGGTTCGATCAGGGCTATTTCACCGGGCTTGGACAGGGGACCTATCCCGTGGACAATCACGGCGTCGTCCGCGTACTGCAAAACTGCGGATACAGCGGCTGGTATCACATCGAGCAGGATACGCACCTGCGTGAGCCGTTGGAGGATCTCAAACAATCCCGCGAAATTCTGCGCAGCTGGGGTCTGTAACTTTTTTTCAAATTCCAAAACCGCATACGGTAAGTTCGCAAAATCCTTACCGGGTCAATGACCGAAACAAAAAACTACGAAAGGGGTCACACCTTCACCGTGACCGAAATGGAACAACTCATGAAAGCAAACAACGTACAACGCACACACCGTACCGTCCTGTTTCTCACACAAAGCGGCGCAATCGCCGCTCTGTATGTCGTATTCACCTGGGTCTCCGCCCTGTTCGGCCTGTCCTCGGGCGTGATTCAGGTGCGCATTTCCGAGGCGCTGTGTATCCTTCCCGCCTTCACCCCCGCCGCTATCCCCGCTCTCACCGTCGGATGCTTTTTGGCCAATCTGCTGACCGGGGGGCTGCCGCTGGACGCGGTGTTCGGCAGTCTCGCAACGCTGCTGGGCGCGCTGGGCGCGTGGTGCATCGGCAAATACTGCCGCCGCCTGCCCGCCCCCGTATACAAAATTTTCATCACCCTTCCCAACGTCGCCGCAAACACGCTGATTGTGCCCTGGGTGCTGCGGTATGTATACGGTGCGCAGGGCGCCATTCCCTACTTCATGCTGACAGTCGGCGCGGGAGAATTTCTCGCGACAACGGTGTTGGGCTTTGCGCTGTTTGTTTTACTACAACGGATTCTGTCAAAAAAGAATTTCCTTTCCCTTTGAGAAATAGCAGGATTGTATCAACAAAAGACATCGGTGGATTTCAAAAATCAATATCATGATGAAAGGTCAGATATTCCATGCTTTTGTTTCTCCGCACGCTTTTTCCCATGTTCATCGCCGAGATGGGCGATAAAACACAGCTGCTTCTGGTCGCGATGGCGTCCCGGTGCAGACCGCGGCACATTGTGGCAGGCACTGCGCTTGCCATCGCCGTGCTCAACGCCCTGGCAGTCGCCCTCGGCGCAGTGGTCAGCACATATATTCCGCCCGTGGCCGTCAAACTGGCGGCGGGAATCGCGTTTTTCGGCTTCGCGCTTTCCGCATTGCGCCACGCCCCGGAGGAGAGCAGCCGGGACGCCTGCCGGGATCAGCATCCCGTGCTTTCGGTTTTCGGTACATTCTTTTTAGCGGAGCTGGGCGACAAAACGCAGCTGACCGCCATTGCCTTCGCGGCAAATGCCGGCAGTGTTGCCAATGCCGTCGTTGTGTGGCTTGCCTGCTCCCTGGGTCTGTTTGCCGCCGATATGATCGGCATGCTCGTAGGCTTCTATGCGAACAGCAGAATTCCGGAAGAATGGATGCGCGCCCTCTCCTTTGTGATTTTTGCGGCATTCGGTATCGTGACTGTCACACAGGGCGCACAGCTTCTGCCACTGCCGCGGGCGGGACAGATGACGTTCAGCGTGCTGCTGTGCCTGCTTTTTGCAGCATCAAGTATGCTCCTGGTTGCGATCCGAAAAAGAAAAACACCGCAGTGAATATGACGCAGCAAATATGAAAAGAAAAACGATAAACCCCTTTCCCTATTCTGATTCCAACAAGCGATATCACACCTACGATTATTATCTGCGCTGCCGCTACGGCAGAAAATGTGCCAAGGTTCCGCTGGACGGCGGATTCACCTGCCCCAATCTCGACGGCACGCTCTCCGATGCCGGGTGCACCTTCTGCACAGGCAGAGGAAGCGGAGACTTCTGTGCGGATCGCGCGCTGTCCGTCGAAGAGCAGTTTCAGGCGATCAAAAACGCCACGGAGAAAAAATGGGGCAAGGTTTGCTACATTCCCTATTTTCAGGCGTTTTCCGCTACCTGGGGTGATTTTTCACACATGTGCAGGCAATTTGAGGCGGCGCTTGCCCTGCCGGACACGGTCGGGCTGCATATCGCCACGCGGCCGGACTGTCTCCCTCCGCGCGTTCTGGATTATCTGGAATCGCTCAGCCGGCGGTGCGACCTGACCGTCGAGCTGGGGCTGCAAAGCATTCACGATGCCACATTGCGCCGCATCAACCGGGGACATTCTTACCGTCAGTTTTTGGATGGGTTTGCAGCGCTGCGTGCGCGCGGCATTTCCGTTTGTGTGCATCTGATCAACGGATTGCCCGGAGAAAATGAAGAAATGATGCTGCAAACCGCCCGCGAAATGGCGCGTCTGCGCCCGCAGATGCTGAAAATTCATTCTCTCTGCGTTTTTCGGAATACACAGCTGGAGCATGAATACCGGGCAGGTGCATTTTCTCTGCTCTCCCGCGCGCAGTATGTTTCCATCACCTGCCGGCAGCTGCAATTGCTCCCGCCTCAGACCGTCATTGCACGGATCATGGGAGACGGCGCCGCCGCCGCGCTTGTTGCCCCGCAGTGGTGTCAAAAAAAACTGACGCTACTCAATGAGATTGACAAATGGTTTGCAGCGAACAACACCTGTCAGGGCGCACTTTATTCCGCGGAGCATCGCTGACCGCGTGCTGCGCTTTGCGCATTTTCACCGTCGAATCATCCGCAAATCGAGGTGCCGTTATGAAAAACAAATTGCTTTTTCTGCTCACTCTGCTTCTGATTTTGCTTTTTCTGTGCAGCTGCTCCGACCGGGGGGAGGTTGTTCTGCCTGCGGGCAGCATCGCGCAGCGCATGACCCCCGGACAGAAAAGTCCTGTTCTGGAGCAGACAACAGACCAGATCGTCATTTCCTTCGCCGGCGATATGAACGTCGCGGCGGAGGTGCGGTATGAAAATCTGGGCGCATGCTTCAACCGCTTTGCCAAGACCGTGGAGCCGGAATATTTTTTAAAAAATGTGTCGCACATCTTTCAAAATGACGATATCACCATCGCCGATGTGGAAAACGTCTTCACCGACAACGCCCTGCCCCGTGTGGACAAGGGGGATGAGAGCTATGCCTATTGGTACCGATCCGGCAGTGAAAATGCAAAAATTCTGTCCTGCGCCGGGATTGAGATCGGCTCTATCGCCAACAACCACACCATGGACTTCGGCACACAGGGCTATGAGGACACCAAAGCGGCGCTGGAGGCGCAGGGCATGACATGGGGAGACGAAACACACCCCATCTATGTGGAAAAGCACGGTGTGCGCATCGGCATTTTCTGCTGCAAACTCTTCGGCGGCGGGCAGCTTGCGCCGATTATGAACTGGCTGGAGCAGGAGGCGCCGCAGAAAAGCGATTATCAGATTGTGTTTTTTCACGGCGGCACGGAACGGATTTTCACGCCGGACAGCTGGAAGGTCAACTATTGCCATCAGATGATCGACGCCGGCGCAGATCTGGTGATCGGCGGACATCCCCATGTGCTGCAGCCCTTTGAGGAATACAACGGCGGATATATCGTATATAGCATGGGCAATTTTCTGTTCGGCGGCTCCCGCACCTGCGAGAATGAAACGATCGTCTATCAGCAGATTCTCACGGTGCAAAACGGAGAGATCATTGACGAGGGCTATGAGATGATCCCTTGCCACTGCTACACCGACACCCTGCAAACGCCCTATCAGCCGGACGTGGTCACCGACCCCGCTGCAAAGCAGAAAATTCTCGATTTTATGCATGGGCGCGCAGACACGCCCATGCCGTAAGCCTTGCATTTGAGGCACAGTTGATGCATCTGTGCGATACTGCTTGCATGCGTACCGCAAAAAGCGGGAATCCTTTTCCGTAGAACGAATATGAGGATCACCACCATGAATATACAGATTTTCGGCAAAAGCAAATGCTTTGACACGAAAAAAGCGCTCCGGTTTTTCAAGGAGCGCGGCATCCCCGTGCATTATGTCGATCTCGCACAGCGTCCCATGTCAAAAGGGGAGCTCACCAAGGTGATTGCCGCACTGGGCGGCGGCGTCGACAGCGTCATTGACGCCGGCGGCAAAAACTATGCGATGATCCGATACTATACCGAGCAGGGAAAGCTGGAAAAGCTGCTTGACGATCCCTCCTACCTGAAGACCCCCATCGTGCGCTGCGGTCCCCGCGCAACCGTCGGCCCCGCAGAAGCAGAATGGAAGCGCTGGATTGCGGCAGAGAAAGCCGGGCAATAACTGCCGGCATCGTCTCGCCGCGTTCGCCCATTGACCATTTTGAAAGCGCGGCATCACGCCGCCGTCTTATGACAGAAAGGACAAGCCCAAAGATGTCAATCAGTCTGCAAACACTTGCCTGCGGTCCGATGGATAACCGCACCTATCTGCTCACAGATCAGCCGGGCGGCGAAACCATCGTGGTGGATCCCGGCTTTGACTGCGAAGCCATCCTGCGCGCAATGAAGGGCAAATCGCCGGTGGGTCTTTTGCTGACGCACGCGCACTTTGATCACATGGATCTGATCGACAAGCTCCGCACGCTCTGGGGCGTGCCCCTGTGGGTAAGCTGTGAGGACAGCGGGGCGCTTTGCGACAGCACGCGCAACGGCAACGCACTTTTCACCGGCCGCGACGTCACATACGCGCCTGCGGAGCGGACCTTTTCGCAGGGCGACAAAATCCCGCTGGGTGCTTCCTTTCTCACCGTGTATCATACCCCCGGTCACACCCCGGGCAGCTGCTGCTTTGCGGCGCCGGGAGCGAATGAAAACTGGCTGCTGACCGGCGACACGCTGTTTCGCGGTTCGGTCGGACGCACCGATCTGCCGGGCGGCTCGATGACGCAGATGATGGAGTCGGTCAACCGCCTGCGCGTATTGGGGCAGGCACACCCGGACTGGATCGTCTGTCCCGGGCACGGCGCCCAAAGCACCCTTGCGCAGGAGCTTGCCGCAAATCCCTATTTTCAGTAATCTATGCAAAACAACGCTATCATACAGGAGACCATACGACATGAGCAACAACCAACCGATCGACTTTTCCGCTTTGGCGCAGCTGCTGTTTCCGCACGTCACCCTGACGCCCGCACAGCTCGAAGAAAAATATCCTCCCCGCGCGCTGCGCGAGGGAGAAAAGATCACCCGTTTTGCGCCCAGTCCCACCGGGTATGTGCATTTCGGCGGGATGTATCAGGTGCTGATTGATGAGCGGCTGGCACATTTGAGCGGCGGACGGGTATATCTGCGCATCGAGGACACCGACGCAAAGCGCGAAGTCGCCGACGCGGCGCAGGGGCTGATCCGCACGCTTGCGCATTACGGCATTCACTTTGACGAGGGCGCCGATACCGATGAAAGCGGAAACATCTGCGACCGGGGCGAATACGGACCGTATCAGCAGTCCCGCCGCGCGGAAATTTATCATGTCTATGCAAAGCGGCTGGTGGCGCAGGGGCATGCGTATCCCGTCTTTTCCACAGATGAGGAACTGCAAAAGGCACTTGCCGCGGATAAAAAAACCGAGAACAAGACAAAAGACTGGGAGGCGCAGGCAGATGCGCGGCGCGCGCAGAAGCTGGCAGACCGCACCTTTACACTGGAGCAGGTGCAAAGCGCGCTTGCCCGCGGAGAGCATTTTGTGCTGCGGCTTTGGGCAGACGGCGACCCGGAAAAGAAAATTCCTTTCACAGATCTTGTGAAGGGCAAGCTGGAGATCCCCGAAAACGACGAGGACTTTGTTCTGCTGAAATCCGACGGCATTCCGACCTACCACTTTGCACACGCGGTGGATGACCACCTGATGGGCACCACGCACGTCGTGCGCGGCGAAGAATGGCTGCCCTCGCTGTCCAAGCATCTGATGCTGTTCCGCTTCTTGGGATTTCGCGCGCCGAAATATCTGCACACGGCGCAAATCATGCGGCTGGACGAAAACGGCAATAAGAAAAAGCTCTCCAAGCGCGATATGGGCGCGAAAATGGAGGACTTTGACCGCATGGGCTACGAGCCGGTCAGCGTCATGGAATACCTGATGACGCTGCTCAATTCCAACTATGAGGAATGGCGTGCGCAAAACCCCGATCAGCCGTATACTGCCTTTCCGTTCTCCATCAAAAAAATGAGTCCCTCAGGATGCCTGTTTGACTTTGACAAGCTCTCCGACGTCGCGAAAAACACGCTGGCGAAAATGGACGCGGCACAGGTCTATGACGGGCTGCACACGTGGGCAAAGGAATACGCACCCGATTTTGACAAAAAACTGCAAGACCGCGACTACGCATTACAAATTTTAAGCATCGGCCGCGGCGGCAAAAAGCCCCGGAAGGATTACGGCACCTATCAGCAGGTGATGGAATATATGGCGCTGTTCTACGATGACACCTTCCGCGTGCTTGACCGAATCGACCCGAAATTCCCCGTTTCAGACGTCAAAAAAGCGCTCAGCGCTTTTGCCGATTCGTATGCGCCGGGAGACGACCAAAACACCTGGTTTGAAAAAATCAAAGCCATCGCCCGCGATCTGGGCTATGCCGACGATATGAAGGCATACAAGGCAAACCCCGACTCCTATCCGGGGAATGTGGGAGACATCAGCATGTTCTTGCGCATCGCCGTCACCGGGAAGCTGGCAAGCCCGGATATGTACGCGGTGATGCAAATCATCGGCAAAGAGCGTGTGATCAGCCGCATCCGCGCATATCTGCAAACACTTGACTGAAATCAAAGCAATCTCTGTAAATCTGTAAAACCGAAAGGAACGACCCAATGGAAAATCTGGAAAAAAATGAATCAATGCCGCTTGCCTCCAATTTCATTCATGAACAGATCGACCGCGACCTTGCGGAAGGAAAGGTGACCAAGATTCACACCCGCTTCCCGCCGGAGCCCAACGGTTATCTGCACATCGGGCACTGCAAGGCGCTGATTATCGACTTCGGCACCGCTGAAAAATACAACGGTCTGTGCAATTTGCGCATGGACGATACCAATCCGGCCAAGGAGGACACCGAATATGTTGACGCCATCCAGCAGGATATCCATTGGCTGGGCTTTGACTGGGGTGACCGCTTTTTCTACGGCTCCGACTATTTTGAGCAGGACTATGCGTTTGCCGTGGAACTGATCCGCAAGGGGCTGGCGTATGTCTGTGAGTTGAGCCCCGATCAGATGGAGCAATACCGGGGTGATCTGACGCACCCCGCGGTATCACCCTATCGCGATCGACCCATCGAGGAGAGTCTCGACCTGTTTGAGCGCATGAAAAACGGGGAGTTCCCGGAGGGGAAATACACCCTGCGCGCCAAAATCGACCTGGCGTCGGGCAACTTCTGGCTGCGCGATCCCGTTTTGTACCGCATCAAATATACCGAGCATCACCGTCAGGGCAAGAAATGGTGCATTTATCCCATGTATGACTTCGCGCATCCGATTCAGGACGCGCTGGAGGGCGTGACGCATTCTCTGTGTTCGCTGGAATATGAAATTCACCGCCCGCTGTACGACTGGGTCATTCAGAATGTGTCCGTCCCCTCCAAGCCCCGGCAAATTGAATTTGCTCGGCTCAATCTGACCTACACCGTTCTGTCCAAGCGCTTTTTGCGCTATCTGGTGGAGAATAAGCTGGTGGACGGTTGGGACGACCCGCGCATGCCCACACTGTGCGGACTGCGCCGCCGCGGCTACACCCCCGGCTCCATCAAAGACTTCATCTCCCGCGCGGGCGTGGCAAAGACGGATTCTCTGGTCGACATCGGGCTGCTGGAGCACTGCGTGCGGGAAGAGCTGAATGCCAAGGCTCAGCGCCGCATCTGCGTTTTGGATCCCATCAAGGTTGTCATTGACAACTACCCTGACGACCGTGTGGAATATTTCCCGCTGCCCAACAACCCGACAGACGAAAACGCCGGCACGCGTAATGTCGCCTTTACCAAAGAAATCTATATCGACGCTTCCGATTTTGCAGAGGTTCCCCCGCCGAAGTTCTTCCGCTTAAAGCCGGGCGGCGAGGTGCGCCTAATGGGCGCGTATATCATCAAGTGCGGTGATATCGTGAAAAACGAAGACGGCACCGTGCGCGAAATTCACGCCACCGCGGATCTGGTCACCGGTAACGGCAACCCGACCGACCGCAAAGTCAAAGGGACCGTTCACTGGGTCAGCGCAAGCGCGTGCACGGAGGTGGATTGCATGCTCTATGACCGCCTCTTCGTCACGGAAAACATGAACGCCGTGGATTCCGCACAGTATGTCGAGCATCTGAATCCCGACTCTCTGTGTGTAAAAACCGGCTGCAAGGCGGAAGCCTCTCTTGCCGACGCGAAGCCGGGCGAATCCTTCCAGTTTGTCCGCGTGGGCTATTTCTCCAAAGATCCCAAGACCGGCGCCTTCAACCGCACCGTGACGCTGAAGGACAGCTATAAAAAATAACAGCGGCAAGCCGCACGACCGCCATTGCCGACAGAGATAAGGAAAGCACGATGCAACTGATTATCGCCGAGAAGCCGAGTTTGGGGCGAAACATTGTCGCCGCCATTCAGTCCGGAAAGAAAGATACGCTTGTCCGGCGCACCGGCTATTTTGAGGGAAAGCAATATCTTGTCACATGGGCGTTCGGCCATTTGTTCTCCCTATGCGACATTGAATACTACAATCCCTCGCCGCGCGGGGACAACCGCTGGTGTATGGAAAATCTGCCGTGCTTTCCCAAGCGGTTTGCCTTTCAGCTGCGGCAGGAGCAGGGACACACGGACGACGGCGTGGAGAAGCAGTTTGCCCTCATCCGCTCCCTGTGCAACCGGGAGGACGTCGATACCCTGATCAACGCGGGCGACGCGGATCGGGAGGGAGAAATCATCGTGCGGCTGTGCTTGGAGCACGCCATGACGCCCGAAGCGCTTGCCAAAAAGCAACAGCGCCGCCTGTGGCTACCGGATCAGACGCCGCAGACCGTGCTGGCCGCGCTGGAAACGCTGCCCCCGGCGCAAAACTATGAGCTTTTGGCGCGGGAGGGCTATGCACGCACCTATATCGACTGGCTGTACGGCGTGAACCTCACCCGCTACGCAACGCTGCGCTCCGGCAGCTTTCTGCGCGTCGGACGCGTCATTGTGCCCATCGTGCAGGCGATCTATGACCGGGATATGGCAATCCGCAATTTTGTCAGCGATACTTACTATTCCCTTTCCTCCTGTGCCCAAACCAACGGAGAAAAGGTGGAGCTGAACTCCAAAGTAAAATTTGAAAAAAGTCCCGATCTGCCGCCGGACGCGGCAGATGCCGCGGCACAGAGCGAAGCGCTGCAAAAAGCCGCCTTTTACAACGCCGGCGGCGCAAAGGTGGTCAGCGTCAAGCGAAAGAAAGACAAAATTGCCCCCGGCAAGCTCTATTCTCTGACCAAGCTGCAAAATGCTCTGGGCAAAAAGTACAAGATGCCCATGGAGCAAAGCCTTGCCGTGCTGCAAAAGCTGTACGAAGCAGGCTATGTCACCTATCCCCGTACCAACTCCGAATACCTTGCCACCGCGGAAAAGGATAAAATCCGCAAAATCATCGACGGCGTGCGCACGATGGGATATCCCGTTGTGTTCAAGGAAGGCAAAAATATCTTTGACGACAGCAAAATCGAGAGCCACTCCGCACTGACCCCGACCTACAAGCTCCCGGACAAAAACGCACTGACCGAGGACGAAAAGAAGGTATACGGCATGATTATCCGGCGCTTTGCGGCGGTCTTTTGCGAAAAGGACTGCATCGCGGACAAGACGGAAATCACCGTGGATGTGGCAGGCGGCGGAGACGGCAGTCCGGGAAAAGGGGAAACCTTTGTGCTCAAGGGCACAATCATTCGCGAGCCGGGCTGGACAAAATATGACGACTACAACGGCCGCGACAAAATTCTGCCCGCCTTAAAGGAGGGGGACGAGGTCGCCGTTGATTTTGCCCCCGTCGCCAAGGAAACCTCTCCGCCCAAGCACTATACCATTGAGACGCTCAACAACTATCTGAAAAACCCCTTCAAGGAGGACAAGGCACGTGCCGCCGCAGCGCAAAAGGCGCGCGCGGAGGACGATGAGGACAGCGAGGGCGATGACAGCGAGGACTACCGCGCGATCTTCGAGGGGCTGGAGCTGGGTACGGAAGCCACCCGCACCGGCATCATCGACAACGCGCGAAAAAGCAAATATATCCAACTGAAAAAAGACGTGTACACCATCCTGCCCGCGGGCGAGGTTCTGATCGAGTCGCTGCGCCGCATGGGAATTGTGATGGACAAATATAAAACCGCGCAAATGGGCCGCGCGCTCAAGCAGGTGTACCGGGGCGAGATCTCGGTGGAGGACAGCGTGCAGCTGGCGCAGGAGGAGATCCGGCATGTCTTTGAACTGACTGCCACACCCGCGCCGCCGGAGCAGGACACAGACGACGGCTGCATGGGAGACGTCATCGGCGTCTGCCCGCTGTGCAAAAAGGGTGAGGTGCGCCGCACCGCCTTCGGCTACGGCTGCAGCGCATGGCAAAACGGCTGCAAATTTACCATTCGCGGCGTCATTTGCGACCGGGTCATTTCCAAATCCAACGCCGCGCTGATCATCACAACCGGGAAAAGTGCAAAAATTCAGGGCTTTGTGTCCAAGCGCACCGGAAAAGCCTTTGACGCGACGCTGGTGCTGCAGCCGGACGGCAAGCTGCACTTTGATTTTTCCTGATCCCTGTTTTTCGCCCGACACGTTTTCACAGTGTTGGAAAGTTTACGGTTTTTGAAAGAAAGGATGCTCGCCCATGGCACAGCAAAATACGGATCCGTACCAATACAGCACAGCGGCGCTGGCATATCTAGGTGACGCCGTTTTGGAGGTACAGACGCGTCTGCGACTGGTGCAGACAGGCATCGCAAACCCCGGGCGGCTCAACGCCATGGCGAAGGACTATGTGACCGCGAAGGCGCAAAGCACACGGCTGGAAAAGCTGCTCCCGATCCTAAGCGAACAGGAGCGCAGCGTCTTCCTCCGCGGACGAAACAAGTCGGGCGCCCATCCCAAGAGCGCCGACGCGCAGGAATATCGCCGGGCAACCGGTCTGGAGGCGCTTTTCGGCTATCTGTATCTGGACGGACAAACCGGGCGGCTGCAAGAACTGTTCGATATTTATTTTGACTTGGAGCCGTAACACACA
>DBGFNI010000114.1:0-3721 GCA_048527645.1 Eubacteriales bacterium
TTTTTGCCATCTTCCGAATTCCTTTATCTCATCATGTTCACATCGCGGATTCTTCATCTGCCGCAAAGCGAATGCCGTTCTGCCGCCGCACTGCGTCCAGAATCTCCAGCGTTTGCGCCGTCAGGCGCTGATAAGGAGAGGCGTCCGCCCCCTCCTCGATCATTCTGCAAAACGCCTGCACCTCAAAAACCATGTTGTTTTCCGCCGGAACAAACGGGATTTCCCTTATTTCCTCGCCGCGCAGGGACAGGCGTAGGTTCCGGGGCTTGGAAGGCGCGTCGAAGAAAAGCGCCCCCCGCTCGCCGAAGATTTCACATCGGTTATCCGCCTGAAAGGTCTTGGCATACGTCAACGTGCAGGTCATCTCTCCGTAGCGCAGAACGGCGCATCCGCTGCCCTCAAATCCGTTAAGCAACCGCACACAGCCTGCGGCAACCGCATCAGGCGTGCCAAACAGCGCCGCCGCCATCGCTGCGCAGTACACACCGATGTCCATCACGGCGGCATTGCACAGTGTCGGATCAAATGCGTTCATCCTCTCGCCCGCCAAAAAGCGGTCATAGCGTGAGGAATACTGACAAAAAGAAAAGCTCGCATGGCGCAGCGTGCCCAACTGCGGCAAAGACGCGCGCAGCAGCGACAGCGCCGGATCAAACACCGGACGCATCGCCTCAAGCAAAACCACTCCCGCCGTGCGGGCAGCCTCCTCCATACGGGAGAATTGCGCGCGGTTGAGCGCGGCTGCTTTTTCCACCAGCACATGCTTGCCCGCGCGGATTGCCGCAAGGCTCTGCTCACAGTGGCAAACATGGGGCGAAGCAATATAAACCGCATCAATGTCGGATTGCAACATCTGTTCGTAGTCGGTATACACATACTCCACACCGTGCTTTTGCGCAAAAGCCTGTCCGGTTAACTGCGCGCGGGAATACACGGCAATACAGACTGCGGCGCCGCTTTTGTTCACGGCGTCGCAAAACTGGTCACTGATAAAATTCGTCCCGACAATTCCAAAACGAATCATATTCTTTACACTTTCTCCTGTCCGGCAGGGGTCTTGGAGAGGGGCGCGAGGGCGCGCTGCAAAATCCCTTTCATGTGCGCAATCAGCATCCCGTAATTCAGCACGGGAATCTTCTGCGCCCCGGCAAACTCCATACGCGACCGAATGGCACGGGGGGTGAGCATGCAGCCGCCGCAATGAACAATCATCGCATACGGCGACAAATCCTCCGGGAATTCTCTGCCGGATACCGTCTCAAAAATCAGTTCCTTTCCGGTATACTCACGCAACCAGCGAGGAATTTTCACCGTTCCGATGTCCTCGCACTGTCTGTGATGCGTGCAGCCCTCGGCAATCAGAACCCGATCGCCGTCTTTGAGGGAATCCACCGCGTGCATCCCCTCCATGGCATGATCGAGAAAGCCCTTGTAGCGCGCCATGAGAATGGAAAAGGAGGTCAGCGGAATATCGTGTGGAACGATTTCCGACACGACACCGAACGCCTGACTGTCTGTGATCACCAGATCCACGCGGTTTTGCAGCCGCTCCAGCGTCTGCTTCAGCTCCGTCTCCCGGCATACCACCGCAATATGTCCGCCGTCCAACAGATCCCGCAGCACCTGCTGCTGCGGAAGAATCAGCCTGCCCTTCGGCGCGGCGGAATCAATGGGAACCACCAGCACCACCGTTGCACACGGAGGCAGCAAATCCTGCACAAGAACGCGGTCATCTTCTCTCTCCTGCAGCATGTGCGCCAGCTTTTCCTTCAGCGCGTGTATGCCCGCCCCGGTCTGCGCGCTGACGGTGATTGTGTCCGTCCCTTCCTTCCTCCGCATCGGCAAATCCGACTTGTTATACACCGTGATATACGGGATATGCTCCTGCTCAAACAGTGCTTTCAGCTCCACCTCGCAGGGGCTCTGCTCCTCTGACCCGTCTGCAACAAGAACCGCAATATCCGTCTGACGCAAAACCTCCAGCGTCCGCTGCACACGCATTTTTCCAAGCTCGCCCACATCGTCAAATCCGGGCGTGTCAATGATGACCACCGGGCCGAGCGGCAGCAGCTCCATTGCCTTGCGCACCGGGTCGGTGGTGGTTCCCTCCACGTCGGAAACCACAGAAAGCTGCTGTCCGGTCACCGCGTTGACCAAACTGGATTTTCCGGCATTGCGCCGGCCGAAAAAACTGATATGTACCCGCTGCGATGACGGGGTGTGCTGTAACGACATATGTTTGCCCTCCTGTCAGAATCAAAAACGGAAGTCGCGGCGGTTGGAATGCTTGATATCCTCCACATTCTGCCGCGCAATGCTGCGGACCTTTTCGTTGGTGATCTTTTCCAGCTCCCGGTCAATCAGGTCAAAGCCGATTTCGCGGGTCTTGGGAGAAGCATAGTCCACCAGATATTCCGCCAAGGTCATCAGGGCGTTCGGATGGCAGCAGTTGATGATCTGCCCGGTTTTGCACAGACTCATAAAGCGGTCGCCCGTTCTGCCCTCGCGGTAGCACGCCGTGCAGAACGAGGGGATGTGCCCGTTTTCCATCAGCCATCTGACCACCTCGTCCAGCGTCCGCTGGTCGGAAACGTCAAATTGCTCCGTGTCGTGCGGGCGCTCCTCCTGCGTGTAGCCGCCCACCGAGGTGCGGGAACCGCCGCTGATCTGCGAAATACCGAGTCTTAACACCTTTTCGCGCAGCTGCTCCGACTCCCGGGTGGAAATGATCATCCCGGTATAAGGCACCGCCAGACGGATGCAGGCGATGATCTTGGCAAAGGTCTCGTCCGGGATCGAATTGTCAAACACATCGGGATTGATGTCGGATGCGGGCTTGACACGGGGAACGCTGATCGTGTGGGGTCCCACGCCGTGCACCGCCTCCAGATGCTCCGCGTGCATAATCAGCCCGGCAAACTCATATTTGTACAGCTCCAGACCGAACAGAACGCCCAGCCCCACATCGTCAATGCCGCCCTCCATCGCGCGGTCCATCGCCTCGGTATGATAATCATAGTCGTGCTTTGGACCCGTTGGATGCAGTTTGAGATAACTCTCCTTATGATAGGTCTCCTGGAAAAGAATATATGTGCCGATGCCGGCCTCCTTGAGGCGGCGGTAATTCTCTACCGTGGTGGCGGCAATATTGACATTCACGCGGCGGATGGCGCCGTTTTTGTGATTGACACTGTAGATGGTCTTGATGCATTCGAGAATGTACTCCAGCGGATTGTTGACCGGGTCCTCGCCCGACTCAATCGCCAGACGCTTGTGCCCCATATCCTGCAGCGCAATGACCTCGCGGCGTACCTCCTCCTGCGTCAGTTTTTTCCGCGGGATTTCCTTGTTTTTCAGGTGATACGGGCAATACAGGCACCCGTTGACGCAGTAGTTGGACAGATACAGCGGCGCAAACATCACTATGCGGTTGCCGTAGAATTTCTGCTTGATTTCCTCCGCGATCTCGCCGATCCGCGCGTTAAGCTCCGGGATGTCGCATGCCAAAAGGACAGATGCCTCCCTGTGCGTCAGTCCGGCACATTCCGTTCCGCGGGATGTCTTTTTGGGGCGCGCCTTTTCGAGAATCTGTTCGATCAGTTCCCGATTGCTTTTGTTTTGTTCCGCATACGCCAGCGTCTCGCGGATTTCACCGTCGTTGATGAATTCCTCCGCATGGAGCGATTTCGGATCATACTTTGCCATTTTCATTTCCTTCTTT
>DBGFNI010000115.1:0-10431 GCA_048527645.1 Eubacteriales bacterium
GAAGGAATAAGAAATACAGCGTTGAATTAAAGCAGCAAGCTATACAAGATGATCTTAGCGGAGGCGGAAGTTTAAGAACAATATGTAATAAATACGGAATTTTAGACAAAAAACAACTCAGATACTGGATAATGAGATATAATGGTCACAAAGGATTCAAGGAACGCCGAGGAGCGGGAACGGTGTTGCACCTTCAATCTGTTTGCCGCAAGAAAAAGTACAATTAAATTAAGTCCACACCGGAAGTAACTGCGGAAAACATTCTGAACAGAGAATTTTACGCTGATGCTCCGAACGAGAAATGGTTGACCGATGTAACAGAATTCAAGTATTATGTAGGTACGGAAACAAAGAAACTGTATTTAAGTGAGATCCTCGACTTATACGACAGAAGAATTGTTGCATACAAGATTGGAGAAAGCAACAACAATCCGCTTGTCTTTGATACCTTCGATGAAGCAGTAAGACTCAATCCGGACGCACATCCTTTGCTTCATAGCGACAGAGGTTTTCAGTACACAAACAAGACGTTTCACGCAAAGCTCGCGGCGCACATTATGCGGCAAAGTATGTCCGGAGTCGGCAGATGCATAGACAACGGACCTATGGAGGAGTATTGGGACCTTCTCAAATCCGAGATGTATTATCTCAAACGTTTTCACTCCAAAGACGATCTGGCAACAGCAATTGAGGACTACATACACTTTTACAACAACAAGCGATATCAATTACGACTTCATTGCATGATACCGATGGAATACTACGCCGCTTTTGCAGCGTGAAAAATTCCACCCTGCTGCGCAGCAGGGTGGAATAAACCAATTATATTTGTAAATATTTTTGTTTTTTCGTCTGTCTACTTGACAGGGGCACTTCAGATTACCGTTTTTTGCGGGGAATATTTTATCTGTTTTCATCGTTTCAGCACCGTTTGCCGCGCGCCGGCGCACGCCTGTTCTTTTTTTTTGCGGGATGAAAGCGGCAGAGGACTGCTTTTCGGCATATTCAAATGAATTTTTCGATCAGCACGTTATACTTTCCTTTTCTGCTGACCGACTGCACCCCCAAATACCGAAATCGTCCCTCTCCCCGCACCGAGACCAGATCGTTCCCGTGCAGCGGGGCGCTGTTGTTTTCCGTCAGACGCCCGTTGACAAAAACCCGCTGGGCGCGAAAGCAGGCAAGGCTCTCCTCCCGCGATTTGTTCCAAGCCGCGGCAATCAGCACATCTGCCCGTTCTGAGGAGACCTGCAAGGTCAACGGCGCCACGCGCTTTTCCCGCGCGGCGGGCAGTCCCGCAACCTCCGCACACTTCAAAACGGTATGGCGCGCCTGCACAAGCTCGTTTTGCACCGTCTGCTTCTGCCCCTCCGTGCAAAAGATATATGCCGTGTTGTCCTGCAGCACAATGTCGCCCAGGCACTCCCGCCGGATGCCGAGATTCATCAGCGCACCGAGAATATCCCGGTGGGAAAGTGCGTCTGCAAACTTCGGCGCCGCAGGCGCAGCCGCGATGCAGACAATCGGAAAGGGCTGCTCATATCCGATGCTCTCCGCATCGCCGAACCGCAGCATCAGCCTTTCGCAGTCCTCATCGCCGCCCCAAAGCGTGCACCCGGCATACCGCAGCCGCGGCTCAATCCGCGCAAAAATGCTCTGTTCTCCCAGTCCCAAAAACTCCGTGAAAACATAAACGCCGCGCTCATAGGAGCGCGCCGCCAGCTCCTCCAGCCTTTTTTCAAACAATGTGTCCTGTGTCATATCTTTCGCCCCATGGAATATTTTTTTCATTATAGCAAAATGCCCCGAAAAAAGCAACCGCCGACGCAAAAAAGACCCGCACAGCCCATCGGGCTGTGCGGGTCGCACCATATACCGGGTATCAAAGCGTCGCCGCCATCACTGCCTTGATGGTGTGCATGCGGTTCTCCGCCTCGTCAAACACAATGGAGCGCTCCCCTTCGAACACCTCGTCCGTCACCTCCATTGCCTCTCTGCCAAAGCGCTCGCCCATTTCCTTGCCCACCGCGGTTTTGCGGTCATGAAAGGCGGGCAAACAGTGCATAAATACCGCCTGCGGACCGGCAATGTCCATCAGCTTCTGATTAACCTGATAGGGCGCCAGATCGGCAATGCGCTCTTCCCACACCGCAACCGGCTCGCCCATCGAAACCCAAACGTCCGTATACAGCACATCCGCGCCTGCGCACGCCTCTTCCGGGTCGGTGCAAAAGCGCAGACTGCCGCCGCTCTGCGCCGCAAGTTCCCGGCATGCTGCGACCAGCTGCGGATCGGGGAAATACTTTTCCGGCGCGCACGCGGTAAAATGCAGACCCATTTTTGCGCAGCCCACCATCAGAGAATTGCCCATATTGTACCGCGCGTCGCCCAGATAGACAAAGTTGATGCCGCGCAGTCTGCCGAAATGCTCCTGAATCGTCAGAAAATCCGCTAAAATCTGCGTGGGATGGAATTCGTTTGTCAGACCGTTCCACACCGGAACCCCGGCATACTCTGCCAATTCCTCCACAATGCTCTGCCCAAAGCCGCGGTATTCGATGCCGTCAAACATCCGGCCCAATACACGCGCGGTATCCGCAATGGATTCCTTCTTGCCGATCTGCGAGCCGCTCGGATCCAAATAGGTCACGCCCATCCCCAGATCCCGCGCCGCGACCTCAAACGCGCAGCGCGTGCGGGTGCTTGTCTTTTCAAAAATCAGCGCGATGTTTTTCCCCTCATGAATACGGTGCGGAATGCCGGCCTTCTTCTGCGCCTTCAGCGCCGCCGCATAATCGATCAGTCCCCCGATTTCCTCCGGGGTAAAGTCCAACAGCTTCAAAAAGTTTCTGCCCTTCAAGTCCATGGTTTTTCTCTCCCGTATATTATTTGCAGCAAGCGTCGCAGAGCACCTTCAGTGCCCGCTGCAGCTGCTCCGTTGTGATGTTCAGCGGCGGCAGCAGACGCACCTTTGTCTTTGCCTTCAGCGGCAAAACGCCGCCGGCGATACAGTCCGCAATCACCTCTCCCGCGTCCCGCTCGGTCTCGACGCCGAGCATCAGCCCCTTGCCCGTGACGCATTTCACACCCGGACACGTTTCAAGCGTGCGGCGGATCAGCTGTTCCTTTTGCAGCACGCTGTCCAACAGGGGCTGATCAATGCGTTGCAAAATGCTCTTTGCACCCGCGCAGCACACCGGATTGCCGCCGAAGGTGGAGCCGTGGGTGCCCGGGGTATATACATCCTGCACCCGCTCGCCGAGCAAGGTTGCCCCCAGCGGCAGACCGCCGCCGAGCCCCTTCGCCGTTGTGACAATATCCGGGGTGATGCCGTAATGCATATAAGCATACAGCGCACCGGTTCTGCCATTGCCCGCCTGCACCTCATCCACAATCAGCAAAATATCCTGCTCCTGTGCCAGGCGCGCCGCCTCCCGGACAAAATCCGCTTCCAGCGCGATCACGCCGCCCTCGCCCTGCACACACTCCAGCATCAGCGCGGCGGTGGGCTGCGCCGCGACTGCCCGGCGCAAATCTTCGATATCATTGGCGCGCGCATGCACAAATCCCGGCGTCAGCGGCTGAAAATCCCGGTGAAAGGCCTCCTGCCCGTTTGCCGCAAGGGTGGTAATCGTTCTGCCGTGAAAGCTGTTTTCCAGCGTGACAACCGTGTAGCAGTCCGCGCCTTTTTTCTCCGCGGCGTATTTGCGCGCCGCCTTGATGGCACATTCATTGGCCTCCGCGCCGGAATTGGAAAAGAAAACCTTTTTCATGCCGGTTTTGCTGCACAGCATCTGTGCCAGCTCGGCGCAGGGGTCGGAATAGTACAGATTCGATGTGTGCTGGCATTTGCCCAGCTGCGCGGTCACAGCCTCCACCCATGCGCTGTCGCACATGCCGAAGATGTTCACGCCGATTCCGCTGCCCATGTCGATGTATTCTTTTCCCGTTTCGTCATACCAAACCGCGCCCTTGCCGCCGACAATGTTCACCGGGAATCGGGCATAGGTATGCGCGATGTAGTTCTGATCCAGTTCAAAGGTATTCATCATGCGCCCCCTGTTTTTTCCGAAGCATCGTCATACGGCACGATCAGCGTCCCCGCGCCTTCATCCGTCAGCGTCTCCAGCAGCAACGCATGGGGGACGCGTCCGTCCAGTATTACCACATTTTCCACCCCGAGGTGAATGGCGTCGATGCAGCACTCCACCTTGGGAATCATTCCGCCGCTGATCACGCCCTGCTCAAAGAGCTGCACCGCCTGATTGACCGAAATCTTGGAAATCAGCGTGGAGGGGTCATCGCGCTCGCGCAAAATGCCCGCGATGTCCGTCATGCTGATCAGACGGTACGCCCGCAGCCCGCCCGCGATATACGCCGCCGCGGTGTCCGCGTTGATATTGTAGGCATTGCCCTCGTCATCGCACCCGACTGTGGAAACCACGGGGATATAGCCCTTCTCCAGCAAATCCGTGATCGGACGCACGTCAATATGCGTGATCTGCCCGACATATCCCAGCGCCGGGTCTTTCATCTCCGCCTTGATCATGTGACCGTCCATGCCGGAAATCCCCATCGCGCGTCCGCCCCGCATCTGCAAAAGATTCACCAGCGTTTTATTGATTTTTCCGGCAAGCACCATCTGCACAATGCCGGCGGTTTCCTTGTCGGTCACGCGCAGCCCATCGACAAATTCCGTGCTTTTGCCAAGCTGCTGCAGCGTCTGGGTGATTTCCGGCCCGCCGCCGTGCACCAGCACCACCTTGACCCCGACCAGAGAGAGCAGCACGATGTCCTCCATCACGCGCATCTTCAACTCGTCGTTGATCATGGCGTTGCCGCCGTATTTGATGACAACCACCTTGTTATAATACTGCTGAATGTGCGGCAGCGCCTCTGTCAGCACCTGCGCCCGCTCCGCGTTGGAAATGTTCATCATGTCCGATAATCTCCGTTGATTTTCACATAGTCGTATGTCAGATCGCAGCCCCACGCCGTCGCCTGTTCGCTGCCGTCGTGGAGGGCAACCAGGATTTCAATTTCTTTTTCCGAGAGAATTTTTTTCGCCAGCTCCTCGGAAAAATCAACGCCCGTGCCGTTTTTGCACACGTCGATCACCCCTGCCGCGGAGGAAAACGCCACGTCAATCCGATTCACATCTACTTCTGCGCCGCTGTAACCGATCGCGCACAGCACGCGTCCCCAGTTGGCGTCCGCGCCGAACATCGCCGCCTTGGTCAGAGAGGAGCAGATCACGCTTTTTGCAACCGTTTTGGCGATGGCCTTGGTTTTTGCGCCGCTGACGCGGCACTCCAGCATTTTTGTCGCGCCCTCGCCGTCCGCCGCGATGCAGCGGCAAAGATAAACCGTCACCGTGTTCAGCGCACGCATAAACGCGTCAAAGGCTTCTCCCTCTTCGGTGATTTGAGCATTTCCCGCCATGCCGTTGGCAAGCACCGTCACCATATCATTGGTGGAGGTGTCGCCGTCTACGGAAACCATGTTGAATGTGTCGGCAATGTCACAGCGCAGCGCTTTTTGCAGCATAGCAGGGGAAATGGCGCAGTCCGTCGTGATAAAAACCAGCATCGTCGCCATATTGGGATGAATCATGCCGCTCCCCTTGGCAATGCCGCCGATGCGGCAGGTCTTTGTGCCCACGGAAAATTCTACCGCGACTTCCTTTTTCACCGTGTCGGTCGTCATGATTCCCTCCGCCGCCATGGAAGAGCCGTCCCGGCTGAGCGCCGACGCCAATGTCGGCAAGCCGGCGGCAATCGGCGCCACATCCATTTTTAAGCCGATCACGCCGGTGGATGCGACCACCACATCCTGCGGGGCAATCTGCAATGCTCGTGCGGTCAGCGCGCAGGTCTGTTCTGCGACGGTGACGCCGTCGGCATTGCAGGTGTTCGCGTTTCCGCTGTTGCAGATAATCGCCTGCGCATAACCGTCTGAAAGATTCTTTTTTGTCACTTGCAGCGGTGCGCCCTTCACCAAATTGGTGGTATAAACCGCGGCAGCCGCCGCGCGTTTTTCACTGAAAATCAGGGACAAATCCCGTTTGGTTCGATTCTTTCGGATGCCGCAATGAATGCCCGCCGCCGAAAAGCCCTGTGCGGCACACACGCCGCCCGCGATCTGTTTGATATCTGTCTGTTCCATTTTTCCGTTTTTCCCCAATGATCTCATCAAAATACTTTATTCTTACAGAACAAGCCCGGTCTCCAAAGGCAGCCCCAGCGCCAGATTCATACATTCCACCGCCGCGCCGGACGCGCCCTTGCCCAGATTGTCATACCGCGCCGTTGCCAGCACGATCTCCTCGCTGCCGTGCACGGAAATCTCCATGCAGTCGCGGCCGCTGTATGCCCCCGCGCTCAGAAAGCCGCTCTCCGACGCATCCTCGCGGTAAAAGACGATCCTGCCCGCATACCGCTCTTGGTATACCGCCCGCACATCCTGCGCAGACTTGCCCGCGCACAGCGCCTCCCGAAAGATGGGAACCGTGACCTCCATCCCGGAATAAAAATCTCCCACCACGGGACAAAACGCCGGCTGGCGGGATATGCCCGTCACCACCGTCATCTCCGGCAAATGCTTGTGCATCTGTCCCAGCCCGTACTGTCTGGGCGCTTGCAGCAAGGCGTTACGTGCGCTGTCCTCATATTCGGCGATCATCTTCTTCCCGCCGCCGCTGTAGCCGGTGAGCGAGTGGCACACCAGGCGCGTATCCGCCCGCAGCACGCCCGCCGCAACCAGCGGGTACACCAATGCAATAAAGCCTCCGGCGTGACAGCCGGGCACGGCGATTCGCTTCGCGGCGGCAATCTTCTCCCGATGCGCCGCGGATAATTCCGGAAAGCCATAGGCAAAAGCGGGATCGGTGCGGTGCGCCGTGGAGGTATCCAGCACCACGGTGTGCGGATTTTCCACCATGGAAACCGCCTGCCGCGCCGCGTCATCCGGCAAGCAGAGAAAGGCAATGTCGCAGCTGTTCAGCGCCTCTCGCCGCGCCGCGTCGTCCTTTCGCTTTTCCTCCGGCAGAACCATCAGCTCCAAATCCTCCCGCGCGCCGATCCGCTCGCGGATGCGAAGCCCCGTGGTGCCTGCGCTGCCGTCAATAAACACTGTCTTTTTGCTCAAACCGACGCCTCCTCATCCTTCATTTCTTTCAGAAACGCACGGACGGAGGCAATCTGCCGCTCAACGGAGGCAACGCAGGTGCCGCCCCATGAAATCCGCTTTTCCACGCAGGCTGTCAGCGAGATCGCTTCAAACACATCCGAAGCGATCAAATCGCTGCGCGCCTGCAGCTGCTCCAGCGTCAGATCCTCCAGCACGCATCCCTGCGCAATGCAGTCGGCAACCAGCTCGCCCACCAGCTTGTAGGCGGTGCGGAACGGCATCCCCTTCTTGGTCAGATAATCCGCCAGATCCGTCGCGTTGATAAAGCCCTTCTGCGCAGCGGTGAGCATGTTGTCGCGGTGCACCGTCATGGTCGCGACCATCGGCGTGAACACCTGCAAGCACATTTTCAGCGTGTCCACACTGTCGAAGATCGACTCCTTATCCTCCTGCATATCCTTGTTGTAAGCCAGGGGCAGCCCCTTGAGCATGGTCAGCGTCGCCATCAGGTTGCCGTAGACCCTGCCGGTCTTGCCGCGAACCAGCTCCGCCATATCGGAGTTTTTCTTCTGCGGCATGATGGAGGAGCCTGTGGTGTAGGCGTCGCTGAGCGTCACAAATTTGAACTCCCAGCTCGACCAGAGCACCAGCTCCTCGGAAAAGCGGGAGAGGTGCATCATCACCGCGGCAAACGCCGCCTGCAATTCAATACAGAAATCCCGGTCGCTCACCCCGTCCATGCTGTTTTCGCAAACCGCGTCAAAGCCCAGCTGCTCCGCCTCGAAAAAGCGGTCGGTCTCAAAGGTGGTTCCCGCCAGCGCGCAGGAGCCGATGGGCGAGACGTTCATCCGCCGCACCGCATCCTGCAAGCGGGTCACATCGCGGCGAAACATCATGGCATACGCCATCAGGTGATGCCCGAAGGTGACCGGCTGGGCGCGCTGCAAATGCGTATATCCCGGCATCACCGCGTCACGGTATTGTTCCGCAAGCGTGCAAAGCGCCTCCTCCAGCGCGCAGATCTCCGTGATGATCTCCCCGCATGCGCGGCGCAGATACATCCGCAGATCCAGCGCCACCTGATCGTTTCTGCTGCGCGCCGTGTGCAGTCTCTTGCCCGCCTCGCCGATGCGTGCGGTCAGTTCCTGCTCGACAAACATGTGGATGTCCTCGCAGCGCATATCCACCGTCAGCTTTCCGCTCTCCAGATCCTGCAGAATCTGCTCCAGACCCGCGATGATCCGATCCGCCTCCTCGGCGCTTACAATGCCCTGCCGGGCAAGCATCGCCGCATGCGCCATCGAGCCGGTGATGTCCTCCCGGTACATACGGCTGTCAAAATGTATGGAAGAATTGAAATCATCCGCCAGCTGATCGAGCTGACCTGCGCTTCTTCCCTGCCAGAGTTTTGCCATGCTGTTACCTCAAAATTCCAGAATGACGGCGCTGCCGCGCCGAAAAAAATCAATACTGCGAAAAGGAAGAGGGAAACTTTCGCTCCTCTCTTCACTTCTCACACCGTCATGCTTTTTTGTTTTTCGCCTGAACCTGCGCCCCGACGGAAATCGGCAGACCGTACAGGTTGATAAACCCTGCGGAGTCGCTCTGATCATATACATGATCCTCGCCGAAGGTGGCGATCTCTTCAGAATACAGGCTCCAGTCGCTCCATGCGCCCGCTTTGATCATATTACCCTTGTAGAGCTTGATGCGCACCTTGCCACTCACAACCTCCTGCGTCTTGTCGACAAAGGCAGAAAGCGCCTCCCGCAGGGGCGTATACCACTGGCCGTTATAGGTCAGTTCCCCAAAGGTGATCGCCAGTTCCTGCTTTTTGTGCATGGTCATCTTGTCCAGGCACAGCGTCTCCAGATAATTGTGCGCGAAGTAAAGGATCGCGCCGCCGGGCGTCTCGTATACACCGCGGCATTTCATGCCGACCAGACGGTTTTCCACAATGTCCAGCAGACCGATGCCGTTTGCACCGCCCAGCTCGTTGAGCTTGAGAATGATGTCCTTCGCGCTCATCTTCTCATCGTTGAGCGCCACCGGTACCCCCTGCTCGAAATCCAGCGTGATATAAGTCGGCGCATCCGGCGCGTCGATGGGAGAAACGCCCATTTCCAAAAATCCAGGCTTTTCATAGGTCGGCTCGTTGCCCGCGTCCTCCAGATCCAAGCCCTCGTGAGACAGATGCCAGAGATTCTTATCCTTGGAATAATTCGTTTCGCGGTTGATCTTCAGCGGAATGTTGTGTGCCTCTGCGTAGGCAATCTCCTCCTCACGGGATTTGATATCCCACTCGCGCCAGGGCGCGATGATCGGCATATCGGGCGCGAACGCCTTGATCGCCAGCTCAAAACGAACCTGGTCATTGCCTTTGCCGGTGCAGCCGTGGCAAATCGCGTCGGCGCCCTCGGCGATGGCAATCTCCGCCAGGCGCTTTGCAATCGGTGGACGCGCCAGAGAGGTGCCCAGCAGATAATCCTCATACATTGCCCCGGCCTTCACTGCGGGAATGATATAATCGTTGACAAACTCCTCCGTCAGATCCTCGACATACAGCTTGGACGCGCCGGTTTTCAGCGCTTTTTCCTCCAACCCTTCCAACTCGTCTGCCTGCCCGACATTGCCGGAAACCGCGATGACCTCGCAGTTGTTGTAGTTTTCCTTAAGCCACGGAATAATGATGGAAGTATCCAGTCCGCCGGAATATGCGAGCACTACCTTTTTGATCTTACTTTTATCCACGATGCGCATGATGATGTTCTCCTTCTGTGCTTCTTTTTTGTTTTGCTTGCCGCCGCGTCAGGGGTGAAACGACGTTTGTTCTGTATTGCATCTTCTCGGATCACTGATGCAGTTTTGCATAAATATCCAAGACGTTATGCATATTATAACACTGTCCGACACAATTGTCAAGTATTCTCAAAAAGTATTCCTTTCCCTTCCAATACAAATATCATAATTTTCGTTCGCGTTTTATGGCTATTTTGCACAAACCCCGCAGGCGCCGCACAAAAATTTTATTTTTGTATGAATATTCAAATATGAAAGCATCGTCGTTTTACCGACAGTCGTGCAGAAAAGAATCCCCCTCTGCCGTCGCTCTCGCATTCCCCCGGGGACTTGTAATCCAAAGCAATCTGTGATACAATACATCAGACGGCAGACCGCGCACCGCAATGCTTTTTCGCGCCTCCGACCCCCTGTGCGCAATGCATGCCCCTCCGTCGTCCTGCCGATTTATGCAAGCGCTGTGCGCTGCTTTATGAAATCTTAAAGGTTTCCCCTCTTTCATTT